>JAYTRW010000176.1:0-5227 GCA_043745985.1 Methylotenera sp. | reverse complement strand
ACGCTATGATTAGCCATTTCCAGCATAGCGAAAATACGCCAGCGCCTTCACTTTGGCATATTATTAACATTAGCGCCATTGGCATGTCAGTTAGACGCCATGCTACTGCTGAAAAAAATATACGCATTGGCGGGCTATTAGGTTTTAAAACAAAAAATGAACAACACTGGTCTATAGGATTGGTACGTTGGGCAGCTTGCGGCAGCAGAGATAGGCTAGATATTGGCGTGCAACTGATTGCGCCACGTGCGCAAAGCGCAATCGCTCAAGTCGATAAAGCTGGCCGTGAAGAGATGGTGTTATTACTGCCCGAACTCGTTGCAGTAAAACAACTTGCAACAATTATTGCGCGAGTTGGCACATATCAACCTGCGCGCCAATTATCGATCACTTACAATAACAGCACACATGTGATTATGCTCACTAAAATTGTGGAGCGCTCGCATCATTTTGAACGTATACAATATAGTGTCATTAATTAGTAAAACCATCTTCAATGAAAGTGGTCATTACCTGAACACCACTTAACATTGCAAAAACTTACTTTTAACAAGATGTTTCGCATTTTGCACTTCACTAAAACTGTTTTTTTCGTTACGATACGTAATTAATTTTTTAAAAGCATTAACCAATTAGAGGTTTTCCATGAGCGAGCATATCACACACCTTAACGACGCAAGTTTTGAACAAGACGTTCTACAGTCACAACTTCCTGTTTTAGTAGACTACTGGGCAGAATGGTGTGGCCCTTGCAAAATGATCGCACCCATCTTAGATGAAATTTCTAAAGAGTACGCTGGTCGCCTTAAAGTTGGCAAACTTAATATTGATGACAATCAATTAACACCACCAAAATACGGCATTCGCGGCATTCCAACATTAATGTTATTTAAAAATGGTAATGTAGAAGCGACAAAAGTAGGCGCATTATCAAAGTCTCAATTAACTGCATTTATTGACAGCAACATCTAAACCATTTACGCTGTACTAGTAGTCAAAAATGCTTGATTTCTAAACTCCTTACAAATCAAGCATTTTTTGAAATTATCTTTTAATTTAAATCTGTAGTTCTCAATCCTGCCCCACACAATTCTTGTTTTAGTGAGCCTCCATGCACTTATCCGACCTTAAGCACTTACCCGTTACAGAGCTAGTAGAAATGGCTATCGCCGATGAAATTGATAATGCTAGCCGAATGCGCAAGCAAGATCTGATTTTCGCCATTTTGAAACATAAAGCGAAAAAGGGTGAAAGCATTTTTGGCGATGGTACGCTTGAAGTACTACAAGATGGTTTCGGATTTTTGCGCTCACCTGACACGTCATACTTAGCTGGTCCAGATGACATTTATGTATCACCTTCACAAATTCGCAGATTCAATCTGCATACTGGTGACAGCATACAAGGTGAAATTCGCATACCTAAAGATGGTGAACGTTACTTCGCACTAGTTAAGGTGGATGTAGTAAATGGTGAAGCACCTGAGAACACCAAACATAAAATTCTATTTGAAAACTTAACACCGCTATTTCCAACAATTCCGCTCACATTAGAGCGTGATATTAAAGGTGTTGAGAATATCACTAGCCGTGTCATCGATATGATTGCGCCTATTGGTCGCGGTCAGCGCGGTTTGCTAGTTGCCAGCCCTAAAAGTGGTAAAACTGTCATGATGCAAAACATCGCGCATGCCATTACCGCCAATCATCCAGATGTGATTTTAATCGTGCTTTTGATTGATGAGCGCCCTGAGGAAGTCACAGAAATGACACGCTCAGTAAGAGGCGAAGTGGTTGCTTCAACCTTTGATGAGCCGGCAACACGTCACGTACAAGTTGCTGAAATGGTGCTTGAAAAAGCCAAGCGTTTGGTTGAGCATAAAAAAGATGTTGTGATTTTATTAGACTCCATCACTCGTTTAGCCCGCGCTTACAACACAGTGATTCCATCTTCTGGCAAAGTGCTCACCGGCGGTGTGGATGCCAACGCACTACAACGCCCCAAGCGCTTCTTTGGTGCTGCACGTAATGTTGAAGAAGGTGGCTCATTAACCATTATCGCCACAGCCCTTGTTGATACAGGTTCTCGTATGGATGATGTCATCTATGAAGAGTTCAAGGGTACGGGTAATATGGAAATCCATCTTGACCGCAAGATGGCTGAAAAACGCCAATATCCTGCAATCAACGTTAATAAATCTGGTACGCGTCGTGAAGAGCTTCTTATCGAAAAAGATGTTCTGCAGAAAATTTGGGTGCTTCGTAAACTTCTCTACCCGATGGATGACCTAGAAGCGATGGAGTTCTTGCTTGATAAAATCAAAGCCACGAAAAACAATGCTGACTTTTTTGACAGCATGCGCCGTGGCTAATTGAGTTTTAGTCGTTAAGACTAAAGCTTACTAAGATTTATTGGCTTAATTAACGCATAACCTTGCGCACGAGCCAGAATGCAAATATAATGTGCGGTTACAGCAAAACTGTATTTCTTACAGCAACTTGCACTTACTAACGAATTACTAAATAGTGCCGTATCTTTCGGCAACACATATTGAGGCTATATTATGAAAGATGGAATCCATCCAGAATACCGAGACGTTGTTTTTCAAGACATCGGTGCAGACTTTAGTTTCATCACACGCTCTACAATCGTAGCGCGCGACACAATCAAATGGACAGATGGTAAAGAATATCCATTGGTTAAAATCGAAGTATCATCAAAATCACACCCGTTCTACACAGGTAAACAAATGATTTTAGATACCGCTGGTCGTGTTGATAAATTCCGTAAAAAATACGGTATGTAATCAATTTTGCAATCTAGATTGCAAATATCAAGGCAGCTCAGGCTGCCTTTTTTATTTTCGCAGCTCAAAGCACGATACTGATAACGTGCATTCATTTAATTCAACAGAATTTCTTGCTGTACACCGCAATCGGTTAAAATAAACACTTAAAACTAATAAAAGCAAACTTAGCGACTCAACATTATGCGCTTTCAACTGGATCACGACTGGCAAGGTAATATGTCTACACCCCGTGCGCGCATTGGTGATGGTGCAAAAACACAGCTATTACTTTTACTATGCGCGATCTGGATTGTATTAGGTCTAATTGGCCATGCGCCTTGGAAACCGCTAGAGTCTAGTAGCATCAATATTATCAAAAATATCTTAGATGGGAGTAGCTTGCTGGCACCTTTGGTCAGTGGAGAATCATTCCCTTCAAATGCACCTCTTTATTACTTAAGTGCAGCCGCCAGCGCTAAGCTACTAGCTCCACTATTGAGTATTCATGACGGCGCTAGGCTATTTAACACTATTTGGTTAGCCATATTATTGTTGATGGTAGGGATGACTGGCCGCGAGCTTTGGACACGCGGGGTCGGTCGTCACGCCACATTTATTATGATAGGTACGATAGGTTTGATCATCAGCGCACACAGCTTGAGCGCCGAGATCGCAAACCTAGCATGCTTGGCAACTGGCTTTTATGCATTAGCACTCTCTAAACGCCGCCCTTGGCGTGCAAGTGGCCTTTTGGGAGTTGCGCTTGGTATTGGATTTTTAAGTTTTGGTGTGATGCCTGTGCTTATTTTGCTAAGCACCTCGCTTACATTGCCTTTAATATTCAAAATTTGGCGCACAAAAAGCTTTGTAAAATTTATGAGTCTAGCCATTCTCATCGCGACACCCATGATCTTAACTTGGATTTTGTTACTGCAATATTACTATCCAACTATGCTATTGAGCTGGTGGAACTTTAACCTCAATAACTTTAATCAACTCAACCATCTCTATTTTTTGCGTATCTTAATTTGGTATGCTTGGCCTGCCTTGCCATTGGCAATATTAGGCTTATGGCGCTATCGCCAACAGTTACTCAGCAAACCTAAATTTCAGCTAATGATTAGCTTTTTTATTTGTAGTTTGTTTTTCTTAGGTTTGGGTGCTAATTCTAAAGACATTAATGCGCTACCTTTACTTTTACCACTCGTAGCATTGGGGGCAGGCAGTGTGGAGCATCTAAAACGAGGCGCAGCGGCGGCTTTAAATTGGTTTGGCGTGATGTTATTTGGTTTAATTGGTGTGCTAATTTGGCTAGGCTGGCTGGCTATGCTGACGGGTCATCCTGTCAAAATTAAAGAACGTATGCAGTTCTTATCTGGGGCGTATGAAACCCACTTTAACTGGCTATCATTCCTTATCGCCCTAGCCATTACGCTCATATGGATGCTAGTTTGTATGCGTGCTAAACAAACTAATAAGTCCACAGTGACTAATTGGGCAGTAGGCATGACCTTTGGTTGGGGGTTATTAATGACGCTTTGGCTACCACTAATAGACTCCGCTAAAAGCTACCAAGCGGTATTCTTAAGTATGAATAAAGTATTACCCAGCACCTACAATTGCATGAACAGTCTAGATGTAGGGCAGCCACAAAGCCTTTTACTCAATTACTACACTGATATTCAATTGCAGCCATTTGAAACCACACAGCAATTAACTTGTGATTTTTACTTATTACAAGACGTAAAAGGCATAGGGAAAATGCAACCTGGGCAAGAGTGGAAACAAGTTTGGGCGGGCAAGCGCGCAGCTGATAGAAAAGAAGGTTTTAGGTTATTTCAGCGCATAAAATAGCGCAACAGCAGCTACTCAAATTGTTCAAAGCATTAAATGTGCTTTGATTGCATTCTGCACTTGTGCATGTATGCCAGTGCCGCTTTGTTGATTAACATATTCTGCAATTTGTTTTCGCATCGACAATGCCCAAAACTTATTGATATGCTCGGCAATGTCTTCTTGAGCGTGGCTTTGGTTTGGATATGATTCGTAAAAATCACCAATTTGATTAGCCATTGAAATTAAGCGTTGAATATCCATTTTTACTTTTCTCTAATCTTACTCATTCAAAATATTGTCAGCATGGCTGTATATAACATAGCGGCTTTCTCTTGCAAAACCAACTAAGGTTAGGCCACATTGTTCAGCCACTCGCACAGCTAAACCAGTAGGTGCAGAAACTGCGACTAACATACTGACACCAGCGCTGGCGGTTTTTTGCACCATTTCAAAACTCGCACGACTGGTGGTGATAATGAAACCAGTTTTATCAAGCTCTTGTTTTGTTAACGCGCCGACCAGTTTATCTAACGCGTTATGTCTTCCTACATCTTCACGTACCAAGCTCACCGTGCCATCGAATTGCACATAAGCACTAGCATG
>JAYTRW010000175.1:0-1587 GCA_043745985.1 Methylotenera sp. | reverse complement strand
GCGCCTGTAAAATTCGACCTTCAATTTTAGGTGAAAGCATGGTCTGACCATGGCCAATCGGCAACTCTACATCGGCAAAGGCCAAGCCTAATTGCGAGGCTTCAATAAAGTTTTCACGATGCACTTCGCCCAGTAAGTCCAGCACCACAGGGTCTAGCACTTCCCATGTGCGAATTTGCTGCTCTATCATGTTAAAGCGCGCTAAGTCTATTGACTGATTTTTAGTGATTTGTTCTGTTTGTGTCATGGCAAATATTTTCCCTATCAATTTCCAATATTATAACGCATGCACGTGCCGTACAAACTGTTGATTAAAATAGCTTTTAACATTGATTAGACCTCTAACGGCACTTTCACCCTAAACCAAGCAGCATATAACGCGGGCAAAAACAAGACCGTTAATAAAGTTGCAACGGCTAAACCGCCCATAATCGCCACCGCCATCGGGCCAAAGAAGATGCTTTGTGTGAGCGGTATCATGGCCAAAATTGCCGCTGCCGCAGTGAGAACGATTGGCCTGAAGCGACGTATGGTCGACTCAATAATCGCCTGCCATTCTGGGATGCCTGAGGCTTTATCTTGGTCGATTTGATCTACCAAAATCAAAGAGTTACGCATAATCATGCCAGATAAGGCAATGGTGCCCAACATCGCTACAAAACCAAAGGGCTTATCAAACGCCAGCAATGCAATCGTCACGCCAATTAAACCCAACGGCGCTGTGAGTAAAACTAAAAACACCCGTGAGAAGCTTTGTAATTGCAAAATCAGTAAGGTCAGCACAACCACTAAAAATAGCGGGAATCCTTTTGCTACTGATGCGCCGCCTTTAGCTGACTCTTCGACTGCGCCACCTGTTTCTAACGTAATCCCTAACGGCAGACTAGCTTTGATTTCACCTAATTTAGCTTCAATTTGCGCTGACGCCACGGGGGCTTGCATGTGGCCACGCAAGTGCGCTCGCACGGTGATGGATGGCACACGATTGCGTCGCCACATGACGCCTTCTTCAAATTCTGAAGTAATCGTCGCAATTTGTGACAAAGGAACACTGGTACCGTTTTGCGTATTAATCATTAGGTTTGGCAAGCGGGATAACCTTGTACGTTCAACTTCATCGCCACGCGCAACTAAATCGATACGCTCATTACCTTCTCTAAACTCAGTGACGTAGAGTTCACTCATCGCGCCATTCAACATATTGGCAATATCAACCGAACTAACGCCAAGCAAACGTGCTTTTGATTGATCAATAGACACTTTCATTACCTTGCTTGGCTCTTCCCAATTCAGCTGTACATTAGATAAATTTGGATTTTCCCGCATAATATCAGCGACTTTGTGCGAGATTTCTCGTATCTTGGGTAAGTCATTTCCATTTACCCTAAATTGCACAGGAAAACCTACTGGCGGGCCATTTTCCAAGCGCAACACGGATGCTCTTAACGAAGGAAAATCCGTTTCAAATAACTTTAATAAGTCACTTCGTAAGGCTTCGCGTTCCTCTAAATTTTTTGTCAAAATAACAAACTGTGCAAAACCTCTGTGCGCCAATTGAATATCTAAAGGCAAGTAATAACGTGGGCT
>JAYTRW010000174.1:0-1590 GCA_043745985.1 Methylotenera sp. | reverse complement strand
GTCCTTCAGCTGACAATACTTTTCCTACGAAGTCAAGGTTTTTATAACCAAGGTAAGTTTTCGAGGCTTTCAAAAAAAGATTGTGCTTACGAAAACGTAAAAATATTTGTCTTACTCGAGAAACGAATTCCTCATTAGAACTCCCAAAAATGTTGCAATCATCAATATACATTTCACAGATATGGTAAATCAATCCTGCGAGGACAAATGAAGCCATTACCTCTTGAAAGTAAGATGGAGCTCGTTTTGGGCCGAAAGGGAGTCGTGTGAACTGGAATATGCCCATGAAGCAGATAAACGCAGTATAAATTTGGGTTTCTTCCCCTAAAGGGGCTTGATGAAAACCGCTCAAAAAATCACACGATCCATAGATCGTTGGCTTGTGTTGACCGATTCGCCGCATCATCTGAGGAATGTTGGGAATAGGCCAGCTAGCATCAGCCGTACAGTCATTAAGACCGCGATAGTCGATACACATACGAGAAGAACCATCAGGTTTAGGAACCATGAGTACTTGGCTGTAATGTGTTGCATCTGAATTAACGATAATGCCTTGCCGTTTTAGAGTTACAATAGTTTTCTCTAATTCAGCCTGCTTAGCAGCAGATTGTTGACGAGGAGGGCCTCTATTACGAGGGAGTTTCCACTTATCAATATCAACAGTTAATTTGAAGGGGGGAATATTAGCGGGCTGTGCAGGAAGCTCGACGCTGAATATGTCTGAAAACTCCTTGCATAAAGCACGGAGAGCTGACTGAAGCTCACAATCCGCATCAGGGTCGATATGAATGCAGGATAGGATGCCAGAATTTTGATTTTGAGGTAACCAGGGGGCGAAAGTGTCAGTTCTGACGTGATCAATTTCGTCCTCGTCTGGTAATGAAACCGTCGCAAGCCTTTCGGACTCACGAATCAACATGGAGAACATTCCGCGTTTTGGGATAGGTGTCAGGATCGTATCTGGGTTACACACAATCCCTTTGGGGAGCCGACTTAAAGTTCTCGACGCTTTAATAGGTAGACACCCACACGATTTTATTCCACAAGCAGAAGTACAAGGTACTTCTAAGATAGGTTTCGCAAGAAAAAATTGACTGGGAATTTTTCGGAATAAATCATACTTAATTATTGTAGATTTTGAAATAATCATATCAATATGAGATGTATCTAAAAGAAAAGCTTCAATGTCAAGAACCTCGTACTTTTTAGTCAACTCATTATAATATGAAACAAACAATCGTATGGACCTAGAGGTATCATAACAGGCATTGTCTAATCCCGAACATACAGTTCTACTATTATTTTCTACGACATAATCCCACATATCTAAACTATCAATAACCCAAACAGCAATAAAATCGGAAGCATGGTTGCCCGTGTCCAATAGAGCTTTAACGGGTCTTTTTATTGATGCGTCCTCCTCCTGTTGCTGAGAACAAGATAAAGTAACGATAATATAATCAGACGAGTCGTTTGAAATCGAAGACAGATATGCGAAATTCTTACCTTTCTTTTGCTGAGACACATCGGCAGAGCCGGTCCTTGAAGCAGAAGAGGAAGATGAAGAAGATGAAGACGCGGAAGCAGAAG
>JAYTRW010000173.1:0-1590 GCA_043745985.1 Methylotenera sp. | reverse complement strand
GGTTTAACGTGCCATCATTATTTAAGAAGTCTGCGCCAAAGAGCTGGCTGATTTCTTTTAGCGTAGGCTGGCCAGCCGCGGTGAGTGCATGTGCAATCACATCGGCATCGACAATAGGTACACCTAGCGCTTCAAATTGTCTGGCAGCTTCACTTTTGCCAGAGCCTATTCCACCTGTGAGCGCGATAATCATAAAGTAATCATAGGACTAAGCTAAATAATAACTGGCAAGTTGCGGCCCTAAAAACAACGCTGCGATGCCACCTATGGCTAAAAATGGGCCAAACGGCATCGGGATTTCACGCCCACGTTTTGTAAACACAATTAAGCTGATGCCAATCACCGCGCCTAGTACTGAGGATAGTAAAATCACTGCAGGTAATAGTTGCCAGCCAAACCAAGCGCCGATCGCTGCGAGTAATTTAAAGTCGCCATAGCCCATGCCTTCTTTACCCGTGACTAATTTGAATGCCCAATAAACAGACCATAAAATAAGGTAGCCCGCCATCGCGCCAATCACGGCAGATTTTAAGTCAGTAAAACCATGGTTAAGATTGAATAGCAGGCCTAGCCATAATAGTGGCAGCGTGATGTCATCGGGTAATAATTGCGTGTCGAAGTCAATAAATGTTAGCGTGATGAGTGCGAAGGTGAATACCCATGCAAATAGCGTAAGGCTGGTGTAGCCAAATTTCCAGCTGACTAAGCCAATCAGCAAGCCAGTGAGTGCTTCAATTAAAGGATAGCGCATGCTGATTGCGGTTTTGCAGCCGCGACATTTTCCTCTTAGTAATAGTAGGTAGCTGATGACGGGAATATTTTCGAGTGCGGTAATTTTATGTCCGCAGTTTGGGCAAGCTGAACGAGGGTGAGCTAGGGTGTATTTGCTTGTTTCTGGTATCTCTTTACCTTGCAACTCAAGACAATTATTATGCCATTCGCGCTCCATCATCTTAGGTAGTCTATGAATCACTACATTCAAAAAACTACCGACCATTAAGCCAAAAACAACTGATATGGAGATAAAAAGAGTGGTGTTCTCTTGTAGCAAACTAGAAATATCAGAAAATCCGCTGAACATAACAATCCTTAAAATGAGAAATACTTGTTTGCCACTGTAAACTTATCGCATCATCGCACCGTTAAATACTTGTGGCAATCAAACTGGCTGGAATTCATACAAAATTTGTACGCAAAATATAAGCACTTGAAATTACAGCAAGCCGTCACAAGTATAAAGGTCATATTATGATGTTCGCATCAAGATTTATTTGATGGCTATATTGGCTTAACGGCTGAGAAGGAAACTAAATGACAGACACGAATCAACAAAACACTATTGAGTTACTGCAGGCTGAGCTCAATCATCCTGCATGGGATGAGCCTATTGTTTGCCGTGTAGAGGTGGATTTACCTACATGGCTTTCGCAATTGGCGGGCGGCCGCGATTGGGAAGTTTACTCAGAAGAAGAAGAGGAGAACTGCATCAGCTTTGCAATGCGTCAAGGCTCAGCTCGCGACACAAAACATGTGCCTAAGTTAGCCGAGGTCACTTTGTATCACAACGGATATGCCATTGTGGACGTTGAT
>JAYTRW010000172.1:0-1591 GCA_043745985.1 Methylotenera sp. | reverse complement strand
ATTTTAAGCAAAAATTGAAATTGACTAAGATACATAAATTACGTTAATATCCTATCCCCCAGTATAGGATATTAACGATGTCTATTCATTCCTCACACACTGATATTATCAAGCGACTTAAAAGAGCTGAAGGTCATTTAAAAAGCATCATCACCATGCTTGAAGAAGAGCGTGCTTGCTTAGATATCGCTCAACAACTTCAGGCTGTCGAGAGCGCAGTAGGCAACGCCAAAAAGGTTCTTGTGCATGATCACATAGATCATTGTCTTGAACATGCAGTTCGTGAAGGTACGCAAAGTGCCGACGATACTATTCGTGAATTTAAAGCTATCACAAAATATTTATAAGGATTTATCTTGACCGACCTCTCAACCTTACTCCAGCAAGGTAACGCTTGGTTGTTCATTCCTAGTGCAATTTTACTTGGTGCACTGCATGGACTCGAACCAGGGCATTCTAAAACTATGATGGCAGCCTTCATTGTGGCTGTTCGCGGCACAGTAAGTCAGGCAGTTTTATTGGGTTTATCTGCTGCTGCATCCCATACCGCTGTGGTTTGGGCAGTTGCGTTAACTGGGCTATATTTTGGTAGCCGCTGGAATGCCGCAGCAACTGAACCTTACTTACAAGTAATTTCAGCCATATTAATCATTGCAATAGCATTATGGATGATATGGCGCACTTGGTCTCAAGGACAAGAAGCACTGCATCATCACGACCATGATGAAACTAAATACATTGATACTGGCCATGGCGTTGTGCGTTTGGAAGTGTTTGAAACTAAGGTACCACCTCGTTTCCGCTTATTCGCCGCTAAACTGAGCCACACTTGGGCAGCAGATCAGGTGCATATAGAAACTGAGCGTGCTGATGGTACGAAGCAATCATTCCAGTTCGTGCAACGTGATGGTTTTGTTGAGTCAATCGATGAG
This sequence comes from Methylotenera sp., assembly GCA_043745985.1. Classification (GTDB taxonomy): domain Bacteria; phylum Pseudomonadota; class Gammaproteobacteria; order Burkholderiales; family Methylophilaceae; genus Methylotenera. Next base: position 659 of record JAYTRW010000172.1, on the reverse strand, counting down.
ATTCCAGAGCCACATGAATTCATGGTGCGTCTACGTTTGGGTCATGAGCACCATACTCATGATTATGATGTTGAATTCACGGAACATGGACATCATCATGCAAATGAACATAACGGCTTAGACCTCAGTGATACTGAGTATCAAGATGCACACGAACTTGCACATGCAAATGATATAAAAAAACGTTTTACAAATCGTGAGGTAACGACGGGGCAAATTGTGATGTTTGGCTTAACAGGCGGTTTGATCCCATGCCCAGCCTCTATTACCGTTCTATTGTTATGCCTACAGCTGAAACGTTTTGCGCTGGGTGCCACACTGGTACTAGGCTTTAGCATTGGTTTGGCACTGACCATGGTACTGTCTGGCACAATTGCAGCATTAAGTGTAAAGCATGTATCTAAAAAATGGGGTGGCTTTGGCGCTTGGTCACGTAAAGCCCCTTACATTTCTAGTGTGTTGATGATTGTAATTGGTTGTTATGTTGGGTTTGAAGGGCTTAAACACATTATGAGGTGAAAATTTAGTGAGTTTATGCTCTTAAATTACCACTTTCAATCTGATAATACCTTTATCCGAAATTGCATGAAGTCATGCCATCATGTGATTAAATAATGAATCTTGTCATTTCTAATTCCAAGCTACTTTCTTCGGAATTA
>JAYTRW010000171.1:0-1596 GCA_043745985.1 Methylotenera sp. | reverse complement strand
CTAATCAGCAATGCCCATGCGAAAGCGGTAAACACTACTCCGCTTGTTGCGAGCCATTACATAAAGGCTTAAAGGCATCAACAGCCGAGGCTTTGATGCGCTCGCGCTACACGGGATTTGTGCTGGGGCTAGAAGATTATCTACTCAACACTTGGCACCCTAGCACGCGCCCTGCCCAACTTAACTTTGCAGAAGAGCCGCCCACTAAATGGCTTGGTTTACAAATAAAGCACACCGAGAATACAAGTGAAACAACGGCAATTGTCGAATTTGTAGCGCGCTACAAAATAGCAGGAAAAGCTGAGCGACTACATGAAACAAGCCAGTTTGAGCGCATAGATGGGCATTGGTATTATCTAAACGGTGAATTTAACCACTAAAATAATAAGTAACGTCATTCTGAGCGTAGCGAAGAATCTAGCTTTTGAAGCTGGCGATAAACTTCTGGATTCTTCGCTACGCTCAGAATGACAGATTGATAATTTTAAGTATGAAAGTAAGTTTCGCTCAGCGCCACCAATGGGTATAAATTTTCAAACCAATCAAGCTACAAACCATCAAGCGGACTACTCACTCCGCGCCCGCCACGATTGAGCACATGCGTATAAATCATAGTGGTCTTCACATCAGAATGCCCTAGCAACTCTTGCACAGTACGAATATCGTAACCACCTTCAAGTAAGTGTGTAGCAAAACTATGGCGCAAAGTGTGCGGCGTAGCTGGCTTGGTAATGCCTGCGTTCACCACCGCTTGGCGCACAGCGCGCTGTATAGCTTGATCTTGCACATGGTGTCGACGCGTCACAGCCTGCCCATTTTCGTTAACACTGCGTGGGTCAATCGACAACTTGGCTGATGGAAATACATACTGCCACGACCAATCTATAGCCGCATAAGGGTATTTTTTACCTAAGGCTTGCGGCATATATACCGCGCCATACCCTTTAGCTAAATCTTGCTCATGTAATACTTTCACCCTTACCAAGTGCGCTTGCAGAGGCTGTATCAGCGAAGTTGGCAACATTGTCACCCTATCTTTAAAGCCTTTACCATCGCGAATTAAAATCTCTTTACGTGAAAAATCAATATCTTTCACCCGCAAACGCAAAGCTTCTAAAATGCGCATACCAGTGCCATAAAGTAAGCTTACAATTAAGTGATTAGTATCTTTTAACTCGCCCAAAACTGCTTGCACCTCTTGCTTGGTGAGCACCACTGGCAAGCGTTTGGGCGTTTTAGCATGCTCAATATCATCTAGCCAAGGCAGTAACTGCCCAAGCACCTCCTTATACAAAAATAATAACGCACTTTTGGCTTGATTTTGCGTGCTAGCAGCAACCTTACCTTCAACCGCCAAATAAGTTAGAAACTGCTCTACATCTTCAGCGCCTAATTCATTGGGGTGACGCTTGTCAAAATGCAAAATATAGCGTCTAATCCAATCCACATAGGCTTGCTCAGTGCGAATGCTATAATGCTTTAACCGAATTTTATTCCGCACAAGGTTGAGCAACTTTGGTGCATCTGCTGAAGATGATGTAGTAGCCATATAATTTTAGGATGTACTAAATAGTAATAAGTATATGAAAAATAATA
>JAYTRW010000170.1:0-1598 GCA_043745985.1 Methylotenera sp. | reverse complement strand
ATTAATCGTGTATTTATCTAACTCAGCGAGTACTTCCGTTGTGGTAAAAGGATCACCCGCAGTAGCATCTATACGCACTTTATATGAACGCAACGCTGACGATGGTTTAATCCCTCTCACAAGCACAATTGAAGATTCAAGAATTTGCTTCAACTGCTCAGTAAGACCTAATTCATCAGTAGTGGCAAATAAAGCTTTAACACCAACACCAGTCTGAAAGATAAAGACTTCAGGCGCATTTTTTTGCCAATCGTTAATTAAACTAGTAATTAATACTGGGTCAATATCAGGAATCTCTGCCAAAGCTGGCGCCGAAAAAGGTGTACCGCCATACTTTCTCACCAAGTCAGCAAGTTGCTCACCTGCGCGGTTTTCTAAAATGGCAATGGTTTTATTTTTCAATGTACAATTCCTAGGTACTAGACAGAAAAGCTTTAACCAAAGAGGTTTGGGCTAAATAATTTAATGGCTTTAATTCAATAACGCTGCAATTAATACGTGCGTTTTTTTGATTTTTGGTTTAAGTTTTAAGTATAACAAATCCTATGCGCGTTAAAACCATATAACTTCAAGCAAGCCTATATTTTCAAGCAGACATTCAATTAAAAATAATGATTAAAATCAAATTAATTCTTACACAATGGCTACTAAGCATTAACCGCAAGTTACAAAATAACTTTTATTTGTACTTATGCGCGCTTCTTTCAGTGCTGATTTTATTGGATGCCAGCCTATTTCACATTGGTGAAAACATGCGTAACCGCGCATTTGATTTGATGGTGAAAAATCGCATTGTAAAGGCTAAAGTTGATCCAGACATAGTCATCGTTGATATTAACGAGGCCTCTCTCAATGCGATGGCAAAGGAATATGGCCGATGGCCGTGGCCGCGCCAAGTATTTGGCGAGTTCGTAGAGAATATTGAAAGTCAACATCCAAAAGCAATTGTGTTTGATGTTTTATTCAGCGATGCGGATGTTTACAACCCTGATAGCGATGCCTATTTTAATGATGTGATTGCTGGAACTAACAACACGTTTTTCCCTATGCTGCGCCTATCGCCAGCCAGTGATCATTTAAGCAAAGTTACGCCAGACATGATTCCTGGCATCAAGCGTCAGTTAAAAAACGTTGATGGCGAACCTCTTTCAATGGTTAAAAAACCTATCGCGATAGTATTGCCACATTTTGAAGCGGTGCTTAACTCCAAGCGACTAGGCACACATAACATTTACGCAGATGCAGACGGTATCGCACGTGAATACAGGCTTTGGCATAATGAAAATGGCTGGCTATTACCCTCATTGCCGCTAGCTGTAGGCAACTTTGCGCAAATGAACTCAACTCCACTACCTCAAGATATGCTCATTAACTGGCGTGGTAAGGCATTCACTTATCCCTATGTGAGTTTTAGCGATGTGTATGCTGACATGGCAAGTAAAGTTAAAAAACGCGCGCCTAATGAATTTACTAACAAAATCGTCATTATTGGCTCTACCGCGCCTTCACTGTTTGATATTAAGGCCACGGCGATGGCCAAAGAGTTTCCGGGTGTGGAAATATTAGCCACCGCAATCGATAACGTTAAACACGTAGAC
>JAYTRW010000169.1:0-5285 GCA_043745985.1 Methylotenera sp. | reverse complement strand
TTTATCTGCCGATGTAGTTCGCCACCCATTAGTGCAGAAAATTGTAAATGCGTATGAAGAGTACGAGAAAAATAACCAGTAATTTTTGTAGGTTGGCGCTGAGCGAAGCGAAGCCCAACAAACGAGCGTGTGCGGTAAACGTTGGGCTTCACAAGTTCAGCGCCAACCTAGCTCATGCTAGGCTTGATGGGATGAAGAAAAATCGACTTCACAGATTGTGCTGATTCGTAAGAGGTTGGATGATTAGAGATTAGGAAGGTGTTGATGCAAGCTTAAGAAAAATGCTCCATTGACGAGGAGTTAACTGTCAATTACGATAAGCTTTTAACATTAAACTTTCAACTATGCGCCTACTCGTCTTCTCAGACATTCACAACAACATGAACGCTGTGCGCGCACTACGCGAACAAGAAGCCAACGAATATGACGTCATAATTGTGGCTGGAGACATTGGTAGCGAAACGGCGCATGAGTTCTTCGAAGTGCTCGATACCTTTGAGTGTCCTGTCTTTTACGTCTACGGAAATTGGGACAATAAACTGAGTTACTCAGCTACTCCATCAGCTCACTGCGTCCGCATCCATAATAACATCCTGTCACATAGTGACTACTTCTTTACAGGGTTCAGCGGTTGTTTGACTCACTGGGGTAATAATCCAGTCTATTTGGAAGAAAATGAAGCAACTCGCAATAACCATGCGTCAGTGTTAGCAGCACTAGTCGGGGCTCAAGCTAACGCAGCTGAACTTGCTTTGCCGATTGAAGATGAGTTTCAGCTGCAACGGATAGACCTACTAAAGCGAGAAACAACTCTTAGCGTCAAGGCGTACAGCCGAGCCTATGCCAAGCTTGACCAATGGCGCAACGTGCAACTTCGTCGATTGTGGCGGCCCGTGAGTAAAGTTGAGTCTTCCCGTGAACATCGCCTCTAGCTCAAAGACCATGTCGCTTGTTGCAAACGCATACTACTTATCAATCGCTCCGCTTTGCTACAAGAGATTAAGACATCAGGTGTTGCGCAGGATAAGCTTATTGTCGTAACCCATGAGAGGCTGTTTCGTTTTGCAGATGAAGGAGTTTTCCCACTGCTACATATCTTTGGACATCGCCACGAATTCAAATACACTCAACATATAGGAACTCATTATCTAAATGCTGCTGCTTTAGACACAGAAGCTTTTAACGAGGGCGGGGATATTGTATAGTAGAGCTAACTAATGAGCATGTGAGAGTAGAGCGACGCCATATAACAAACGTAGCAATGTAGGATGGAAATTTGCTTGCCCACGCGTTACAACTTTAGACACTCCAACATCCGTGTGGGCATAAATCTGCTCGCCCTACAAATCTTTGACACACTTTTTATCTGCTTATGTGATTCAACCTCCTTCCGTACCAAAAATCGAAAATATTCAAAAAATTAAGAGGTAAAACGATAAGTAAAACCTTATAGCTAGTAAGGTATAATTGCTTTTCTATTTGAACACTCAGGTTTAAAAATGACGCCCAATAAATTCAGCAAGTTAATGCAGCGTGGACTCGGTTATGTTGAACAAACCGTGTTAATTACTATTGCATTTGCCACTATTTTTGCGGTATTTCAGGCGATTACGCATATCTGGCTGGCTGGCGCAATTACAGTAGGTGATTTGCTATTGCTGTTTTTATACCTAGAAGTCATGTCTATGCTGAACCACTATCTTGGCTCTGGTAACCTGCCAGTGCGTTATCCGCTTTATATCGGTATTATAGCGCTGGCGCGATTCTTGGTATTGGAAGTGGCAGAGATTGACGCTTGGCGCATGTTTGCGCTATCAGGCTCAATTTTCTTAATTGCGATTGCTATTCTTATCATTCGTTTCGGCCATGTGCGCTATCCGTATGTAGATTGCCCGACCCAGCAATCTAATAACAATTAATTAACGATTACTCACGACCAATTTAAACATATGCCTACCCTTAATTTGGCAGTTCAATATGCATCAACCTTAGCTGACTTGCCCAGCAGAACACAGTTTCGTCAATGGGCTAAAGCCGCGATTCGAGTTGATACCGATGCGACGATAAGAATCGTTGATGAAGATGAAGGCCGTGAGCTTAACAAAGCTTATCGCGGCAAAGATTATGCGACGAATGTACTCACATTTCCGCTGACTGAAGAACCGCATTTGACGGGTGATATTATCATTTGTGCGCCTGTGGTTGCCGCAGAAGCACTCGCGCAAAGTAAGCCGCTAGTGGCACACTACGCACATTTAACGGTGCATGGCATTTTACATTTGCATGGCTATGACCATGAAATTGAAGCACAAGCGGAACTGATGGAAAGTTTAGAGACTGCAATTATCACAAAATTAGGGTATCCTAATCCTTATTTCATTACATAGGACGCCACTAATGGCTGTCGAGTCGGAAAAACCTAGCAACAAACCCTCTTTATTAGAACGTCTCAGTCACTTTTTACTACGTGAGCCTGAAGACCGCGAACAACTCGTAACGCTACTGCACGGCGCTTACGAAAACAGCTTGATGGATGCAGACTCGCTCGCCATGATAGAAGGCGTGCTGCAAGTCAGCGAAATGCAAGTGCGTGACATCATGATTCCGCGCTCCCAAATGGATGTCATCGACATCACAGATCCTCCTGAAAAATTTATTCCACATGTGATTGAAACCGCTCACTCGCGCTTTCCTGTGATTGAAGATGACAAAAACGATGTGATTGGCATTTTGCTAGCCAAAGATTTGTTACGCTATTATGCGGGTGAAGACTTTGAGGTGCGCGATATGTTGCGCCCTGCTGTGTTTATCCCTGAATCTAAGCGCTTGAATATTTTGCTTAAAGAGTTTCGTAGCAATCGCAACCATATTGCCATCGTTGTCGATGAGTACGGCGGCGTAGCAGGCATGGTGACTATTGAAGATGTGCTCGAGCAAATCGTCGGTGATATTGAAGATGAATATGATTATGACGAAGATGAAGACAACATCATTCAAAATGCTGATGGGCAATATCGTGTTAAAGCACTGACAGAAATTGCAGACTTTAACGAAGTCATCGGCACAGATTTAATCGATGAAGAGTTTTCGACCATTGGCGGTCTGGTGGTGCATCAATTCGGCCGCCTACCAAAGCGTGACGACGAAATTATGTTGGGTGGCTTGCGATTCAGAGTGCTTAGGGCGGATAGCCGTCGCTTACATACCGTGATGGTGGAAGTGCTCTCTAAAGAAGCTGAATCTGATTAAATGGCTTAAAACTAAAAAGGGCTTAAAAGCCCTTTTGTAGTTTGTTATGGATGCAGATGATTATTTTTGCGAACGATTATTTTTTCAATGCATCACGAATTTCACGTAACAACACAACATCTTCTGGCGTTGGTGCTGGCGCTGCTGGTGGTTCGGCTTTTTTCATTCTATTCATCATTTTCACCATTTGAAAAATAACAAAAGCTAAAATCAAAAAATTGATAGAAATAGTTAAAAAGTTACCATAAGCAAGCACAGAGCCTGCCTTTTTAGCATCAGCCAAAGATAATCCAGCAGCCTGACCACTCAGTGCAACATACATGTTTGAAAAATCTACATTACCAATAGCTTTTCCGATAATAGGCATAATAATATCGCCAACCATTGAATCAATAATCTTACCAAAAGCACCGCCGATAATCACACCCACAGCTAAATCCATCACATTGCCTTTTAAGGCAAATTCTTTAAACTCAGATGCCATGCTCATACGTTTCTCCCATAAAATTAAAGATATTTAATTAATTATTGTGACAGCCCATAATATAGGTTCTAAATACATTTCATGTCAATCAACACCACATTTTCAGCGCGTTTACATTGTAAATTTTTGTTATCTGGCGCTATCAAGCTACAATTCAGCCCATGCAAATAATCATCCAAAATAAATTCATTAGATCACTCGCAGTGTATCTACTTGGTGCCTTGTGTGTGCTTGGTTTCGCGCCCTTCTACTTTTATCCTGCCAGCATTTTATCGCTAATTGGTTTATTTTACTTTTGGCATCAGGATTACACCCCAAAGCAAGCCGCCATGTCGGGCTTTATCTATGGTCTGGGATTATTTAGCACAGGTATTTATTGGATTTATATTAGCCTACATGACTTTGGCAATATGCCTAGCGTGGGAGCAGGTTTAGCTACATTTTTACTGTGTGCATTTATGGCCTTATTCACGGCCTTGGTCGGCGCTTTTAGTGTCAAAATTTCTAAAACCCAGTCGCCACAATTACTTATCAGCATTCCTATATTTTGGGCATTAGCTGATTGGACACGCAGCTGGATTTTTACTGGCTTCCCATGGCTCACCATGGGCTATAGCCAAGTGCCGCACAGCCCATTAGCAGGCTACATGCCGATTGTTGGCGTATATGGCGTATCGATGATCATGGTATTTCTTGCAAGTTTGATAGCTTATTGGCTAGTTAAAAAGCCTACATCAGTTATATGGAAGCGAAACACTATTGCATTAGTACTATTAATTTTAGTGGCTGGCAGCTTATTAAAACGGGTTGAGTGGACCTCGCCCACATCCAAGCCAATCTCAGTGGCGCTACTACAAGGCAACATCTCACAAGATATTAAATGGTCACCAGAGGTCGCTGAAAAGACTTTAAACCTATATCTGCACATGGCCGAAGCGAGTAAAGCAAAACTCATTATCATGCCAGAAACAGCCATGCCAATACTTTCTAGCGAAATTCCACAAGAACTTATCACGCGTTTGCAAACGCATGCGGTTCAAAATCAAGGCACAATTCTAGTCGGCGCTGTAGAGCACGATAATGACGCATACTTTAATAGCATGCTGAGTATAGATGGCAGCAAAACTGAGGTTTATCGCAAGTCGCATCTTGTACCTTTTGGTGAGTTTATCCCATTAAAAGTAGCTTTCGGCTGGATTTATCGCGATTTACTCGATATGCCACTCAGTGACTTAACAAGAGGCAGCATTCATCAACAACCGATGAGTATCGCAGGTGAAAAGGTCGCCATCAATATCTGTTACGAAGATGTATTTGGCGAAGAAATCATCCGTCAACTACCCGCCGCCACACTATTAGTTAATGCGAGCAATGATGCATGGTATGGGCAATCCAACGCAGCGTATCAACACATGCAGTTCTCCCAAGCCCGCGCTTTAGAAACTGGTCGTACCGTTTTACGTGCAACCAACACTGGCGCTACCGCCATTATAGATCCGCATGGCAATGTATTAGCCCATGCGCCACATTTTACCGAAACCACGCTGAATGG
>JAYTRW010000168.1:0-1607 GCA_043745985.1 Methylotenera sp. | reverse complement strand
CTCCAAATTAAGCGTTTAAAAAAGGATAATCAGTGTATCCTTTTTCACTTCCTCCATAAAAAGTATTTGAATCTGCTTCATTAAGCACGGCATTTGTTTTGTAACGTTGCACTAAATCAGGATTAGCGATAAATGGCACGCCATAAGCAATCGCATCGGCATGACCGCTCACAACTGCAGCCTTACCGCGCACCTTGTCATATCCTAAATTAGCTAAGTAAGGACCTTTGAATAGTTGTCGTAACGCATCAAAATCAAACGAATCAGCGATTCCACCGCCATGAATACCTCCCTCAACCGCATGCAGGTATGCCAAGTTAAATTGATTCAGCGCATCTGCAACATAGTTAAACAACGCTTGTGGATTGCTATCTTGCATATCATTGAATGGGTTCACTGGTGAAATACGAATACCAACTTTATCTGATCCAGCCACAGCAACAACCGCTTTAGTGACCTCCATTAACAATCGAGCACGATTCTCGAAACTGCCACCATAACTATCTGTGCGTTGATTCGACCCATCGCGTAAAAACTGGTCTAACAAATAGCCATTGGCTGCATGTATTTCCACGCCATCAAAACCCGCTGCTAATGAGCATTTAGTCGCATGTACGTAATCCGCAACGATGCCTGCCAGCTCACTAACATCTAATGCACGAGGTTCTACATAATCCACCAAACCTTGATAAGTAAAGGCTTTACCTTCTGGCTTTATGGCAGATGGTGCAACTGGCAGAGCGCCATTCGGCAATAAACTTGGATGCGAAATTCGGCCTACATGCCACAATTGCAAGACTATTTTCCCGCCTTTAGCATGTACTGCATCAGTGACTTTTTTCCAGCCTGCCACTTGTGCATCTGTATATATACCTGGCAAAGCAGGGTAGCCGTGCGCCATGGCCGATATAGGCGTAGCTTCGGTAATGATTAAACCTGCTGTTGCACGCTGTTCATAATATGCCACGTTCATGGCTTGCGGTACGCCACCCTCACCTGCTCTATTACGTGTAAGTGGCGCCATTACTATTCTATTGTTAAGTGCTATTGAACCCAAACTGACAGGGCTGAATAAATCTAATGCCATATATTTCTCCATGTTATTGCTTTGAATGTGCGATATAAATTACGCAAAGGATATTACTAAAAAATGATTACTTGATGACAATCTCAGCAGGCTGTTTAACGCCCTCTATCAACAAGGTGACTTCAATGTCGTCGCCTATAGGCGCACCCGCTTTGCTTGCCCAGCCAAAGCCATAGTCAGATGCTTTAATCAGGGTATGCGCTTCAATACCCACTCGGTAGCCACCCCATGGGTCTAAACCAAAACCTAACACTTTAAATGGAAAAGATATTTCTTTAGTGACACCGTGCATAGTGAAATTTCCAGTTAATAGCCCTTCAGCAGTAATGCTGGCAGAAGAGTTACTCACGGCGACTTTTGTACTAATAAAAGTCATCTGATTAAATTTAGCGGCATCTAAATACTGCTCTTTTTTGATATTCTCGTCTCGTTTAGCATGACTAGAGTTGATGCTTAGTACATTTATTTTCGCCATGATTGATGAATTAGCTAAATTTGTTGGATCGATGATCAGCTTACC
>JAYTRW010000167.1:0-1610 GCA_043745985.1 Methylotenera sp. | reverse complement strand
CATGAATCAATTGATCGTAAGCGCGTTGTAAAAATGTGCTGTAAATTGCTACGACTGGCTTTAAACCATCACAAGCCATACCTGCCGCAAACGTGAGTGAATGTTGCTCAGCAATCCCTACATCGTAATAGCGGCTAGGGTATTTCTCTGCAAAAGCATTTAAGCCCGAGCCGTCGCACATCGCTGGAGTGATGCCAATTAATCGATTATCTAGTGCCGCCATGTCTACCAGCCACTCACCAAATACTTGGGTATAGGTCTTTTTAGTACTACTGCTGAGCGCATCACCGTTAAATGGATCGAACTTACCTACGCCATGAAACTTATTAGGATTGTCTTCCGCGGGTTCAAAACCTTTACCTTTTTGAGTGACTATATGTAAAAACTGCGGGCCTTTTAGTTGTTTAATATTGCTTAAAGTATCAATAAGCGCATCCATATCGTGTCCATCGATTGGGCCAATATAGTTAAAGCCAAACTCCTCAAACAATGTCCCAGGGGTTACCATACCTTTCACGTGCTCTTCGGCACGTTTAGCGAACTCCATGACATGAGGTACTGCGGAAAGTACTTTCTTGCCGGATTTTCGAACAGTGCCGTAGAAGCGGCTAGATAACAGCTTTGCGAGGTAGTTATTCAGCGCGCCGACATTGTTTGATATGCTCATATCGTTGTCGTTAAGTACCACCAGTACATTAGCATCCATGTCGCCAGCGTTGTTAAGCGCTTCAAAAGCCATGCCTGCAGTCATGGCGCCATCGCCGATAATCGCTACGGCGCGTCTTTCTAAGCCTGCTTTTTGCGCAGCAACTGCCATGCCTAACGCGGCAGAGATTGAGGTGCTGGAGTGACCTGTGCCAAAAGTATCGTATTCACTTTCGGTGCGACGAGGAAACCCTGCAATGCCTTGTGGATTGCGTAATGATTGCATTTGCTCACGGCGGCCCGTCAGTATTTTATGCGGGTACGTTTGGTGGCCGACATCCCAAACTAATCGGTCATCTGGCGTGTTGAATACGTAATGCAGCGCGATTGTCAGTTCAACCACGCCTAAGTTTGATGCTAAATGCCCCCCCGTTTTTGCAACACTGTTGATGAGGAACGTGCGTAACTCTAGTGCGAGCGGAACAAGCTGCTTACGCTCAAGTTGACGCAGTTGCAGCGGTGAATCTATCGTGTTCAGTATTACGCTGTTAGGTATTGAAGTCACAGGTTATAGAGTCGCTATTAGAAAATTGATGATTAAAAAGGATAGTGATTAAAAGTTAAGATTTAGAATCTACGCTGCGTAATAAATCCAGCTAATTCATGTAAACGTAAAGCACTTTTACCAAAAGGCGTTAACGTTTCAATCGCATTGTTGTAGAGTTGTTGCGCATATTGTTTGGCATCAGCCAAGCCTAATATAGACACATAAGTAGGCTTATTGCTATCGGCATCTTTGCCCGCAGTTTTTCCAAGTGTAGAACTGTCTGCTTCTACATCTAAAATATCATCAATCACTTGAAATGCTAGGCCGATATTTTTTGCATAAGTGCTTATTGCAGCAGTTTTTTCTTTATCGCCGTTAATTCCACCAAGTAAAACTGCGGCTTGAATTAGCGCACCAG
>JAYTRW010000166.1:0-1611 GCA_043745985.1 Methylotenera sp. | reverse complement strand
TGTATTACTATTGTTCACCCAAACACTTTCTGAACCACTTGGTGTTCCATTGCCTTGTAAATAAACCTTGTGAGTATTTGGTGCTGTCGTAACAGCCCTTACCCTAAAATTAAAACCATTAACAAGGTCTGGTCTCGTTGTTGTATTACCGACAACATTGGCACAAACCGAATTTGAATAAGTTGTTACTGCTGTTGAATTACTGTTACCCGCTACAACCGCAATATTGTGCGAAGCAAGGGCATCTGTAATGCTAACAGTATTATTAGTAACGGTAGCATTTACCTTTCCGTCTCCTCCTACTGCTGTGGCAGAAATTCCTACCCCTGCTGCCATACCCGATACATTGTTTCCTGATACTTCGGTCGTAATATCTGAATTACTCTCTGCCGAGAAACGAATGCCATCTCCCGCACTTCCTGAGCGATAGTGCGTTACGGTATTGTTATTTACTCTACCTTGGGCATTGGAGTTTACTTGTGCCACAATGTTAATTATCGCAATATCTCTACCCCTACAGGTATTATTCAAAATATTATAATTCAAATTTGCGGTGTTGAAAGCCGTCATTTCAATAGAACCGCCTTGGTCATTGGGGGCAAAAGTGGTGTTCTCATTATCGAAAGTACAACTTTTTATATTGGCATTGGCTGTACCTGACCCATCTGAAATCACTTTAAAACCATGCGTACCCGCCTTCAAAAATGAGGTATTTCTGGTGTTCAAAGTAGCCGTTGCTGTGCTTGAACCCGATGTTGTGTAAATAAAACAATACGAACGGATAGCTGAAATCGAACCTGGGCTACCCATATTAGTATTTTGGACTTGGGTGTCTTCAAATTTTGTGGTGGTTGCATCGGTGCCAATATTCAACGTTAGTATTCCCGTTGAGTTAAACACTCGAGCAATATTTTCAGAACCTTTCGATAAAATCGCATCATTGATATCACAAGTTCCTGTGAGTTCTTGCAGATACAAACAGCCCTCATTTACATCATCGCCACAATTAGTTATTGTGCTACCGCCATTCAACGTGAAATTACTAATGGTCTTACCCGTTATACCTCTTTCTTTGGTTGTACCACTGATAGCGATTTTTGTTAAAGTTACACCCGACACATTATTTAAGGTAATAGCACCGTTGGCAGTAGAATAATCAATTGGTGAAGATGAACCCGCCGTTGTATTAGCATTGGTAAAGTTCATGTTTTTGAGGGTAACATTGAAAGCATTTTTAATATCAATACCCCTATTTTGGCAATTCGTAATTGTTCCACCACTACCCCCTGTTGTACCCGAACCATTAACGATAAACGAACCCGAAGTATTTGACAGGCTCATACCATGAGACTTAGTGCTTCCCAGTGCTGAAATACTTGTAAAAACCATTGCCAAAGGTGCTTTATTGGCAGCATCAACTCCTGAAATATCTATAACAAAAATATTTGTCGAACTGATTGTTCCACTTGTGCAAGCAATTGTACCCGTCTTATGATTTAGAATAAGGATAGCTTCACTTCCAGCATTTGGCGTAATATCCAAACTGCCAAAAGTTATACTGGCTGTGTTATTTGTTAATTTTAAACCAAAACTTGCTGAGGAAGTGATGTT
>JAYTRW010000165.1:0-1613 GCA_043745985.1 Methylotenera sp. | reverse complement strand
GCAATTGAGAAAAGATATCAGTCAAGTTAAAGGCACACATAATTACTTTGAAATTTCCAAGGTAAAAGTAAATAAAGAGTTTTATTAAATATCCCCTTTACTCGCTTTATCCATAATTTCCAGCAAGGTACTTTCTAATTCTTGAGCAGCTTTCTGAGCACGCGGCGTTGGATTCTTAATACTTTTCAAATCAAAAGTTGGCCTCGCTAGGCCAATGAACAGTTTTAGTTTTTTATTCGCATCTGGCTTTTCATAGAGTGCAATGCGACAAGGTGCGAACACCAAAAACTCAGGGTGATCTAAGAAAATATCGGTGCCTAAACTCAAATTACAGAAGCTGTGTACTTCTTTGATGCCTTGCGGATCTATACCACGTTTTTTGATGTGTTCACCAATAGGAAAGTTAGCAGGATTAACAAAGTTCTTTCCCTCAGAGAGGCTTTTAAGGCTATCCACTACATCTTGATAACCCACACCATCATGCACCGCCAACTCATAAATTGCAGTAGTGTTGTCTATTGCAGGCATACCCGCCCGCACTTGGCCTGATAGCTCTACTTTTTCAGTGATAGCTTTCTCCGAAATAGTTGGCTTTACTGTGCTACAGCCACTCACTATTAGTAATAAAACTGATAGTAAAAAAAATTTACGCATCTTGACACTCCTAGCTTTAAAGTGAACTAAGTGCTACTTATCTTAAGTGCTTCGTTCACTGCTTTACGATTAAATTTTGGTGCTATAAGCTCAATAAAGCCATACATATAACCACGCAAGAAGGCATCTTTACGAACGCCTAAATAAGTGGTGCTATTAGCGAATAAATGACTAACATCGACCATCGCTAAATTAGAATCGCGCTCAGAGTCATATGCCATATTCGCCAACAACCCTACGCCCAGCCCTAATGTCACATAGGTTTTAATCACATCGGCGTCAATGGCTGTCAACACAACGTTTGGTGAAACGCCAGCCTCACCAAATGTTTTTGATACTAAACTACCACCTGTGTAGCCGAAATCGTATGTAATCAGCGGATATGCCGCTAATTTCTCCAGTGTCAAAGCACCATCTAGCAGCAATGGATGACCATGCGGCACCACCACACAACGATTCCATTCATAACACGGTAGACATAATAGGTTTTCAAAATCACTAATATACTCGGTCGCAATGCCAACGTCAGCATCGCCCTTCGCTACTTGTTCAGCCACTTGGCTGGGGTTGCCTTGATGAATATTTAACTTAACATGTGGGTAAGCAGTCATAAACGCTTTAACGACTGCAGGCAATTTATAGCGAGCTTGAGTATGCGTAGTCGCAATGGTCAATGTACCTGTTTCAATATTACTAAATTCATCACCCACACGTTTGATATTATCAATTTGATGCATGACTTTTGCAGCCAAAGATAATATCTGCTCACCTGGTTCAGTAATGCCCGTGAGGCGCTTGCCATTGCGTAAAAACACTTGCAAGCCGATCTCTTCTTCAAATAATTGAATCTGCTTACTCACACCAGGTTGTGAAGTATATAAAGCATCAGCAGCACTCGTAATATTAAGGTCTTGACGAGCCACCTCGTTGAGATAACGTAATTGTTGTAGTTTCATAGC
>JAYTRW010000164.1:0-5336 GCA_043745985.1 Methylotenera sp. | reverse complement strand
TTTTTGCATGCGAAAGTAGGTCACTGCCAAGCTATTTATTTAGACTCCTTTAACGGAGTCAAGCTAAAGCCCTCGTATGAGGGCTTTTTGCCTTGCGGGGGTTGATAAGAACTTGTCTTGTCAAGTTATAAGACAATTACTCATCAAGTTAAACTAGATAGAGTTAGACTTACTCAAACCAAAAAATAATGCCCTCTTGGGGAGGCAGACGGTGGTTAAGAGTTTGCTAACTTTTCCAATGTGCTGCGCTGGAGTATTTCTACTTGTCCTCGACCTAATGATACGGCTCCTTTTTGCTCTAGTCGTTTTAATTGCCGGCTTACAACCTCACGCGCGGTACCAAGTTCATCAGCAATTTGTTGATGCGTGCGTGTTATTTGCGATGATTTGGCATCTAATAGCACTTTTGCTAATCTTGCATCTAAGCTGTGAAATGCAACTTCATCTAGTAGCACAATGAGGTCGCTTATTAGTGCGCCATAGTTTGTCATGACAAATTTTCTGAAAACTGCAGAATCGATCATTAGTTGATGAAATGCCGCTGCTGGAATTAGCGCATCGCGAATCGCTTCTTCGACTATGGTTGAGGCTGGATAATCACTATTACCTAATAGGCAGGTCGTGGTGATGACACAGGTTTCACCTGCAGCTACTCTGTACAGCAATATTTCACGCCCACTAGTTGACATCTTATATACGCGAGATTGACCTTCTAGGCGCATCACATAAGCTCCACAAGGAGTACCTTCACGATAGCCAATAGTGCCGATCGGCGCTTCGACTATACGCACATACTTTGTAAGTAAATCCTTGGCGGGTGAGTCTAAGTCATTAAGTTCTGGAAATAGTGCTAACCAAGATAGGTTGTCATGAGTGATTTGCATTTTGTAAACTTTCTATAAATACTAAGTTAATGGGTATAACTCTAAAATAAGCTAACTAAAGCAATAGTCGCGTATGGATAAGCTTGCCGCTCTGTAAACCATATCATATGGTAAGTTTAATTGCCGTTGATTAAGCTTTTAATTAGCGCTAAGCCAAAACCAACTCCAAAGCCAGTAGTATCGCTACTTACTGCGCCTAGCCCTCCTTCGTTACTCGCAGAGGATAAGTCTGTATGCAGCCAAGCCACCTCATTTTCTACAAATTTTCCTAAAAAGCGTGCGGCATGAATATGGTCAGCATCACCATCAATTGTACATTGCATAATGTCTGCAATATCGCTATCTAAATCACTTTCATAATCGTCATCATACGGAAAAGCAACGATGCGCTCACCAGCCTCATTGCCAGCATGCACAGCTTTATTTGTCAGCTCAGCACGATTGGCAATTACGCCGCTCATACGTGTGCCGAGTGCAGATATCATAGTGCCTGTGAGCGTGGCGAAGTCAATAATAGCATCTGGTAACCGACCATGTTCATTAACACGACTCGCTAGGGTTAATGTGTCAGCTAATACCATGCGACCTTCTGCATCAGTATGAACGATTTCTATTGTCATGCCGTTAAGTGCGGTTACCACATCATTTTGCTTGTAAGACAGAGGGCCAATATGGTTTTGTGCGATAGCGAGCCAGCAATCAAGTCTCACTGGTAATTGCTGCAGTGTTGCGGCAAGTAAAATACCTAAGGCTACAGCGCTGCCATTCATGTCCTCATGCATGCCTTGCATATATTTTGCTGGTTTTAGATTGTGCCCACCTGTGTCGAAACAGATGCCTTTTCCTACTAGAGCAATACTCTTTTGTGCATCTTTTGGCTCATATGTTAAATACACAATAGCTGCATCTTGTGGGTTGCTGCCTTGGCCAACAGCATAGAATGCACCAGCGCCAATTTCTTTAAGTTTGGCCATATCAAACTCTTCATGCTTCCAGCCGAACTCTTTGGCTAATGCAGCTATTCTATCTCGATAAATTTTAGGAGTAAGTTCATTGGGTGGCGTAATGGTGAGTTGGCGGCATAGCGTGTTGCCTGCTACACGAGCATTGACGTAGGCGTAATCATGCTTGGCTCTGTAGCCGTGTATGCTGATATTTTCTAAAGCCTTAAACTTATCTTCTTTTTTGCGACTGGGAAGCTTTGCGGCATTAACTGCTGCCACGTAGTAAGCTGCACACGCATTTAATTCACGTGAGACCTCATCGCCAAATACGAAAATGGCAAGTTCTGAAGGTTGTTCATCTAATAATGGCGTTAATGCTTTGCGAAGAAGTGTATGCCGTTGAAACGTATTCAACTTTTCTTCTAAGACCACAAAGCTCGCGATACCAGCATTAGGTAAGTCTGTTGTTAATGGTGTTTTATATAAATCTTTGTATTCACTGTGGGTGCGTTTTAGTTTTGTGCGTAATATCTCACTATAAGGAATATTGGCTTCTTCATTTTCAGTTAGGATAAAAAGCATGTGCTTATAAGAAGTTAGTGTCTTTTCACTACCAATTTCTGAAAATTGAGTTAATTTTAACGACATTTATTTCCCTCTAACTCTTATATGATATGTAAGACAATCGTAGCTAATGTCAATATTTCATGGGCTGTTCAGCACGGTTTAACTTGACCAAAAAGCCTAAAAAAGACACACTATAGCTTCAAAATTAATTTTTTTAAGTAAGTTCGTCGTTTAAAATACTCTAAATGAATGGAACAACCTAATCACGTTTAGTTGCAGTGACGTTTTGTATATTTATATTCTATAAATTATACGCGCAGCAACCATAACACGGAGAAATCTCACGCATGGCAACGAATCAAAACGCTAGTATTCAAGACAAGGGCTTAACTGAAACTGACCCACTAGAAACACAGGAATGGTTAGATGCACTCACTGCCGTCATTGAAAATGAAGGTACAGAACGCGCGCACTTTTTACTTGAAGCAATGATTGATAAAGCACGTCGTTCAGGCAGTAATTTGCCTTATAAAGCAACTACCGCTTACGTCAATACTATTCCAACGCATTTACAGTCTAAATTGCCAGGTGACCCAGAAATGGAGCGCCGCGTACGTGCACTGGTTCGCTGGAACTCGATTATGACTGTATTGCGCGCCAACGAAAAGTCACCAGGTGTAGGTGGACACATTGCCAGCTTTCAGTCTGCTGCTACTTTGTATGATACTGGCTTTAACTATTTCTTCCGTGCACCAAATGAAAACTTTGGAGGGGACTGCATCTACTTTCAAGGCCACTCTTCACCAGGTGTATACGCGCGAGCTTTCTTAGAAGGCCGCTTTACTGAAGAGCAAATGGATAACTTCCGCCAAGAAACTGGCGGTAATGGTTTGTCTAGCTATCCACATCCTTGGTTGATGCCAGATTTCTGGCAGTTTCCGACTGTGTCTATGGGTTTAGGCCCTTTGGCAGGGATTTATCAAGCGCGCTTTTTGAAATATATGCATAACCGCGGTATTGCTGATACTAGCGATCGTAAAGTTTGGGTGTTCTGTGGAGATGGCGAGATGGATGAGCCTGAATCACAAGGTGCAATTTCATTGGCAGCGCGTGAGGGTTTAGATAACCTAATTTTTGTTATTAACTGTAACTTGCAGCGCCTTGATGGCCCTGTGCGCGGTAATGGCAAAATCATTCAAGAGCTTGAATCTAACTTCCGCGGTGCGGGTTGGAATGCACTTAAAGTGGTGTGGGGGTCATATTGGGATCCACTACTTGCTATGGATAAAGATGGTTTGCTCAAAAAGCGCATGGAAGAGTGCGTGGATGGTGAGTATCAGAACTTTAAACAAAAAGGTGGCGCGTATACACGTGAACACTTCTTTGGCAAATATCCTGAGCTAAAAGAAATGGTTGCGGCCATGTCCGATGCTGATATTTGGCGCTTAAACCGTGGTGGTCACGATCCTCACAAAGTTTATGCGGCTTATCATTCAGCAGTAAACCATAAAGGTCAGCCGACTGTGATTTTAGCCAAAACTGTTAAAGGCTACGGCATGGGCGATGCTGGTGAAGGTCAAAATACGACTCACCAACAAAAAAGCATGGATATTGAGTCACTCAAAAAATTCCGTGACCGCTTTGATTTAGCATTAACTGACGAGCAAGTTGAAAACTTATCATTCTACAAACCAGCCGATGATAGCCCTGAAATGAAGTACTTGGCTGAGCGTCGTAATGCGATGGGTGGTTTTGTACCACAGCGTCGTCGCAGAGGTAATGAACTGAAAGTGCCTGAACTTTCAGCATTTGAGAATATGTTAGTCGCGACAGGTGACCGCGAAATTTCAACGACGATGGCGTTCGTGCGTATTCTTTCAACCTTGGTGCGCGATAAGGAAATTGGCAAGTTTGTTGTACCTATCGTGCCAGATGAAGCGCGTACTTTTGGTATGGAAGGTATGTTCCGTCAATTAGGTATTTACTCTTCAGTTGGTCAGTTGTACGAACCGCAAGACTCTGACCAAGTGATGTACTATAAAGAATCAAAAACTGGTCAGATTTTAGAAGAAGGCATTAACGAAGCTGGCTCATTCGCCAGCTGGTTGGCCGCTGCGACTTCATATAGCGTCACAGGCACGCAAATGATACCGTTCTATATCTACTACTCAATGTTTGGTTTCCAACGTATTGGTGACTTTGCATGGGCTGCTGGCGATAGTCGTGCGCGCGGCTTCTTGTTAGGCGCTACTGCAGGTCGTACAACATTGAATGGCGAAGGCTTACAACATGAAGATGGTCATAGCCACTTAATGTCTGCAACAATTCCAAACTGCGTATCTTATGACCCAACATTCGCTTATGAACTCGCTGTAATTATTCAAGAAGGTTTGCGCCGCATGGTGCAAAACCAAGAAGATGTGTATTACTACATCACATTGATGAATGAAAACTATACACATCCTGAAATGCCTAAAGATTCTGCTGAGGGTATTCTGAAAGGTATGTATAACTTTAGCAAATCAAAAGCGAAAGGCCTTAAAGTGCAGTTGATGGGTTCTGGTGTGATCTTGCGCGAAGTGATTGCTGCGGGTGAGTTGCTAGAAAAAGACTGGGGTGTATCCGCCGACGTTTGGAGTGTAACTAGCTTTACCGAGTTACGCCGCGAAGGCATTGATGCTGAACGTCAAAACTTGTTGAATCCAGAGGCCGCGCCAAGACTTAGCTATGTTGCTCAGTGTTTACAAAACGCTGATGGCCCAGTGATTGCATCAACAGATTATATGCGCTCATTTGCAGATCAAATTCAAAACTTCGTGCCGCAACGATTTGTAGCCTTAGGTACTGATGGCTACGGCCGCTCAGACAGCCGCGAAGCATTACGTAGCTTCTTTGAAGTTGATAGATATTACGTAGTATTGGCTGCGCTTAAAGCACTGGC
>JAYTRW010000163.1:0-5341 GCA_043745985.1 Methylotenera sp. | reverse complement strand
GTATAACTGTAATTTCCCGAACCACCCAAAGCATTAATACTCACCGATCCGTTATTCAGAGCGCAGGTGGGCTGTTTATTAATGGTGTAGCGCGCGCTTAAATTATTAACGGTACTATCTACTGAAACAGGCACGACAATATTACACGTTGCCGATTTTGATACCGTGACCGTGTAAACCCCTTTTTTTAAATTGGTTCTGACATTGCTTGTTCCGTTATCGCTCCAAAGGTACTTATAATTTGCCGGCGAAAACGAAACGCTGCCACTGCCATTTGTACAATTGGCTTTGCTTTGAGAAACAATGCGCACCGCCGTCACACTGTCTAAAATAGTAATGGTTTGTTTCTGGAGCGCGCTTATATTACCGCAAACATCTTGTGCTTGCCAAGTTCTGACAATTTGAAATTGACAATTTGAAATTGACAATTGTTTTTCGTTTGATGTCACCGTCGGATGTGTATCGCAATTATCGGTAGCTGTTACAATTGTTGCCTGCGGTATCGCTTCCCCCAGACCTACATTAACTGTAATATCTGTCGGAACATTTGAAAGTACAGGCGCAGTCGTATCTTTAACCGTAATTTTTTGGAATGCAGACGTGGCATTCCCACACACATCCGTTGCCACCCAAGTCCGTAGAATAGTATAATTTGAGGAGCACGAAGCGGTTGTTATTTTATCCGTAATTGATAATTTGAAATTTGAAATTTGAAATTGACAATTATTTTTTACGGTTAAAGAAATGGGCGGCGGAATATTTTTACAATCCACTGTCATATCGCTCGGAACGTTTACAATGGTCGGTGATTCGGTGTCAAAGATAGTAATAATTTGTTGACCTTTTCGCGTGTTGCCGCACGCATCCACCGCTGTCCAATGTCTGATAATTTTGTAAGAACCGGCACAAACACCTGGAATCGAATCGTCTGCGGCGCGCGAAATGGTGGCTGCAATGTCACAATTATCTGTTATGATAACAGTGGGTGCTTCGGGCATCGAAGCACCACACGCCAGCGTAATATCATTCGGTAGATTTAAAAAAATAGGCGCGACGGTATCAACAATGGTAATATTATGAGAGATAGAAGCCGTGTTATTACAGCCATCTGTGGCAGTGAAAGTTCTGTGATACACGCCCGAACTCGCGCATATTTTATCGTAAGGCTCGGTAAACGGCGGAATAATTTTACCCTCGCAAGCATCTATTGTAAAAATATCTGCACCATTCGGAATCGGATCGCCGCAAGCAATCGTTATGTCGGCGGGTTGTTTGTTAAAAACAGGCGGTTTGGTATCGCGCGTCGTAATTTTTTGTTGGCGTGTTGAAACGTTTCCACAGCCATCATCCGCAGACCAAGTACGTGTGTACTGCGCTTTAAATTTTTGTGCGCTTTTACAGTCGAGCGCGATACTATCGTCTTTAAAAGTGATGCTTACATGGGTATTGATATTATCTGTAGCCGACATTGATGCAAAAACTAAAGGCTCGTCGCACTCTATCGTTACATCGCCGGGTACATTAGTAAACACGGGCGCGGTATTATCAATGAAACCGGCGTCAATGCTTCCAATACTATTCATATTTTTTGCTAATAGATTTATCACATCCGTTTTGCCTGAAGGGTCTACGTCGCTATCAAAACTGGCTGCACCCCGATTTTTTTCGGTAAAATTTATTCCAGTGGGTTGAGCTGGAAACCCAAACGTTACCGTATAGCTACCGGGTTTTAAGTTTTTAAATATATACAAACCGGAAGCGTTGGTCATGGTTTGATTTATGGCGTCCGTTCCAGAAATAATTGTTCCGTCGCGCGCGATTCCTGAAATCGAAACCGGCACATTCGCTAATCCGACTTCACCGGATTGTTGAATACCATCTTTGTTGCAATCCAGCCAAGAAAAACCGGATATAGAACCGCGACAACCCGCCACATTAATTTGTACGGCATTAGAAATTGCCCTTAAATTAGAACAACCATCGCCCGATTCTATAACACTGACTTTAAAAAAAGTATTAACGGTTAAATTATTAATTGTTAATTGATAATTGTTAGTTGACAATTGAATGGGTGAATAGTTATTTCCGTCCGTACTGGCGTACCAAGTATAAACAGCCGAACCTGTACCACCTATGACTTTAGCCGTTAAAGTGACTGGTGTGTTTTCACAAATATTTGAACTTGAAGGATTAATTGAAACGGTTG
Source organism: Methylotenera sp. (assembly GCA_043745985.1). GTDB lineage: Bacteria > Pseudomonadota > Gammaproteobacteria > Burkholderiales > Methylophilaceae > Methylotenera. The sequence goes on along the minus strand of JAYTRW010000163.1, from coordinate 3,135 downwards.
GTGGTGAAGTGACAAATACTTTTTGTATATTAGAGGGTTCCGAATTACAACCATCCGTTCCGACTTCACAAGCATAAATTGAATGAAAACTGAGCGACTTGGTGAGGTTGGTTAACAGAAGCATCGCTTTATTTTCTAAAGGTATCGGCGACCAAGTTGCACCGTCATCTTCACTTTGCTCCCAAATAATGGTGCACGCTGAACCAATGCCACCGCTCGTCAGTTCTGCTAATAGTACAGCATTCCCACCTTTACAAACGGTTGTTGAACCCGTAATTGTGATAATAGGTTTTTGTGCAATCGTAATTAGAATATCCGAAGAAGGCACACATACTTGCGCTAAGGTTTTAAAAGGCAAAAAACAAAAACTAAAAAGCAATGCCATAGCTAACAGCACGTAGCTATTCAAAAACGGTGCTAATCGTAATTTGATGAGCGCAGTTTTTGAAAGCGCATAGCGCACTGCTTTTTGATTAAATTGTAAGATTCGTAAACTATTCATATTCTTTGCTAATTGTCCGCCTAGCATGAAACATGAATAGACGTTCATAATTATGTTCAGGGATTGTAGGGGCGTATTGCAATACGCCCTAAGTATTGTAGGGGCGTATGCAATACGCCCCTACTAATTACAACATCCACTACCACTACACGTTATCGTCGCGTGATACTTAACATTTGCTTTCAAAGGCGGCGTAATATATCTTGAATCTGGACTTGTCGGTTGCGTCGGCACGTTATTAAATGTGGCGCCGTTATCCGCCGAGACCTGCCAAGTGATGACACACGATCCTGTTCCACCCGTTTTGGTCGCGTTAATTTCAACCTGTCCATCTTTACAAACCGAACTCACTTTTGCCAATGATGTAAGTTGCGGCTTATCGAAAATAGTGACTAAAACAGAAAATGCTGTATCTTGTGCGCAACCTTTATCTGTTTTAGAAATCAGTACACGATAATATTTTGCGCCCGCTACATCTGATGCAGGTTGATACGTTGAATTATCAATATCATTGGGTGCAGTGGAGTAGTTGCTTCCATCATTGCTGACTTGCCAAGAATAATGCACGAAACCTGAGCCGCCAGAAGTTTCGAGGGAAAGTTTATCCGTTCCACCCATACACTCATTAATAGCTGCGAGTGGTTTGGTGGTTGATAACTGCGGTGCAACAATTACTTTGGCAATTCTGGAAGTGTCCGATGTACAACCTGTACCCGTGGCACTCAGGATAACTCTGTAATAAGTTGTGGAAGCAGAAGAATTTACAGGTTTATAAATATTTGTTTTTTCGCCCGGAATATCCGTAAAATCGGCGGGGTTGCCGGTTTGAGAAATTTGCCATTGATAACCGTAATTTCCGGCACCATCTTTAATAACGACACTCAAAGTTTGATCGCCTTTAGTACATTCATTCAAATCTTGCGGTTGTGAAACGATAGAAAGTTGCTGATTAACTGTCACCGCAACCTTTTTGGAAGGTATGGTTCCGCAACTCGCGCTACCACCATCTGAAACTTGAACATAATAATATGTTGTGCCGGCATTTGTAGAAACAGGTGTAAACGAAGAACCTACGGCACCGGGAACTACTGTGAATGCACCCGCCAGTGTGGCGCTTGAATACCACGTATAAATTAAATTAGACGCGGCATTTGAATTGGAAGTGCCGTTGATAACGTTTACCAAAAGTTGTTGATTACCATCTTTACATTCTATAAACCCGATGAGGTCATCTTTAAAACTGATAGGATTTCTGACATCTACTTTGGCAGAGCGCGTGGTGTCAATCGTGCAGGCGGTTTGGTTATTGGCATTTATGATGAGTCTATAATACGTCACACCCGCTGAAACAGAATTGGGTGTGTACGTGGCAGTATTTCCGCTCGGGCTGTCCGTCCAGCCCGATGTACTATTCGCACTCAATTGCCAACGGTATGTATTGGGCTTCAGACTACTGCCGCCGGTAATGGAAGGCGTTAATGGAGCAGTGCCATTGGTACACTGCGTAATATCGCTCGGCTGCACCATAATTTTCAATTGCGAATTAACGGTAACTATTGACACATTCGATGTTAACTGTCCGCATTTTGAACCCGTGGAATACACATACACGCGGTAATATCGCGTGCCGGGATTAATGGATTGTGGTGTTAATGTCGCTGCCGTCTGACCAATGGAATCATTCCAAGTGCTATTATCTGCGCTGTATTGCCATTGGTATTGTACACTGCTCGTAATACCTCCCGCAAAAGTTATTGACAACGGATCGTTACCACCTACACACTGCTCAATATTTGGGAGTGCGCTCGTGAGCGATAACGTATCATTTATAATAACCGTCGCCATGCGCGAAGTAATGAAAGAACAATTTGCCAACGCAGAAGTCGTTCTCACGCGGTAATACGTTGTGCCAGATGTTGTTGACGGTGGCGTAAATGTTGGTAAACTATTCAAAACTGTGCTAATAGGAAAATAAGCACCGTTTTGAGTAGTACTCGATTCCCACACAAATTTGTTATCCGAAGCACCCCCCGATGTTACAAAATTGAGTACATCTTTACCCCCTTGACATTCTGTTATATCCTTAATATCAGTTACCGTTTTAACTTGTGGCGACACAATAACTTTCGCTACAAACGATGGAATGGAACCACCACAACCCGTATTCGATGACGTGACGACCACTTTATAAAATGTTGTATTCGCTGTCGTGCTCGTCGGCGTAAAAGGGATTGTCGTCGCTCCCGTAATCGGTGTCATGCTTGTGCTGTCCGCGCCCGAATACCATTGATACGTCAGTGGCGTTTTCGGACCTTCACCCCCCGCTGTTTTAACCGTTAAGGTTTGGTTACCACCCATACACTGCTCAAAACCTATCGGAGATACGTTAATCACTAATTTATCGTAAACACTGACTTTGACGGGCGGATCGGAAGTGATTGTTCCGCAGCCAGACACGGTTGAAGTCGCACTAACTCTATAATACGTTGAACCCACTCTACTTGCATCCGGTATAAAATTTGCCGTCGTTGCACCCGTACCGCGTGTATCCGCTATCCAATTATTCACACCATCCAAGCTTGAATACCATTGAATAATGTACGCCGGATTTGTATTATCTGCACCCGCCACAA
>JAYTRW010000162.1:0-5352 GCA_043745985.1 Methylotenera sp. | reverse complement strand
CCACCATTTGTGGTGGAGGCACTACAATGGTTTTAACATCTTTAATTGGGTTGATACCGTTTGCCGCAAGCCAGTAGTTAAGCCACATTGCATGCGTGCCCGTTGGGAAAGTTTGCGCAAAGGTGTAATCGCGGTTTTCATTATCAAGCAAGCGTTTTAGGCTATGGCCATCTTTAACGCCTTTATCTTTTAGCTGGTTAGCTAGCGTGATACCTTGACCGTTGTGGTTCAATGTCATCAACACCGCCATGTCTTTTTGTTGGCCGCCAATACCTAGTTGCACGCCATACACCAAGCCATACAACACGTGAGCTGCGTGCAATTCACCATTCACTGTTTTATCGCGAATCGCCGCCCAAGAAGCCTCTTTTGATGGCGTGATTTTGATACCGTATTTTTTATCAAAGCCCATCTCTGCAGCCACAACAATTGGCGCACAGTCAGTCAGAGGAATAAAACCAATTTTCACTTCAGTGATTTCTGGCGCATCTGAACCAGCTGCATAAGCGTTAGTGCTGATACCTTTTGGCACAATACCCATCACTGCAGCAGCACCAAAAGCTCCGGCCATTGTTGTGCGAAAGAAGTCGCGACGGCTAGCATCTACCGTTGGCTTAACATCCAGATTAAGTGCTTTATCGTTAGTATTCATCTTTTTAATCTCCTGAATTAATCAAACTGTCTAAACTTAAAACTATCTAAAACTTACATTTTTAAAAATCGTTACATAAAACTTTTAGCGCTATTTCCATTTCTGGGCAACAAAAAAGGCGTCTGATAAGCAATCAACTCTCCTACAGAGAATCAATCGATTACCAAGACGCCTTTGCCTTGAATTACATTTAATTTGAGCCAACTTTGGCTCTAAATTTATTACTTTTGTTAACGTTTACATTCGCCATTGAATATAAACGTTAACCTATTTTTCTATCGTCTAACTAAAGCAGCAACTCTGCTGCCTCTATAATTTGCTTTGATAATGTAGCAATACGCATATTTTTCTGCATCGCCATGGAGCGCAATAACTTATACGCTTTATCCTCATCAATCTTACGTTGCTTCATAATCAAGCCTTTTGCACGCTCAACTAACTTTCTTTCACTTAATTTGGTGTTTGCTTCAGTTAAAGCCACACGTAAACTCTTAAACTCTTCAAAACGCGCAATTGCCGCATCTATTACTGGCTGCAAACGTTCATTCGGTATGCTACCCACTACATAAGCACATACCCCTGCTTGCGTCGCCAGCTTAATTTGTTCTTTATCACCATCATGCGTAAACATCATAATCGGCCGCGGGTCGTTCATGGTCATCACACAAATGTTCTCTAACGTATCGCGGCTTGGTGAGTCAGTATCTATAATCACAATGTCTGGTTGCAACTCACAACAAGCATCATCTAGATTAACCGTATCTTTAAGGTGCGCGATAACATCGTACCCAGTATCTAGCAATGATTGCTTGAGTGGTTTGGTACGCTCCAAATCGTTATCAACAATCATTACTTTTAACATGGCAACTTATCTTTCATCAGTTGGTAGTTTAAAAGCAATTAGCGTGCCAATATGGTTATTTTCACCTATCACACTGATTTAATTATACTATTTGTAAAAAGTAAGGGGCTTTGAAATGGGTAAGCTATCTGCTGACGCACGCTGACGGTGCAACTTCATCTCACTACTTTGGTGCATAGTGCGACTTTTATTGAATATTAGATAATTAACCGATTAATGGTTAATTATCTAAATCGTTAATCTAAGGCACTGCCTTGAATTTGCTCACGCAGCTTGTTGATAGCCTCTGCTTCGCCACGAACCTTTAGAAAAGCCCCATCGTTATCAGAGCGCTCTTCCAGCACTTGGTAGCTGGCATAGATTTTCCCGCGCCATTGCTGCGCTGACCAAGGTAGAAAAAGCTCAGCCTCAAGCAAATCTTGCTGAAAAAATGCAACAATAGTCTGGTGCAACTTAGTCACATCGTCAGGATTACGTGCGCTCATGACGATGCAATCAGGGTACTTTGCGCGCAGAGCAGCTTCGCATTCAACTTGCGCAGCTTCATCACCCACATAATCAATTTTGTTAAAAATTCGCAGGCGCGGCACAACATCAGCGCCAATTTCTTCCAGCACTTCATTAGTCACTTCAAGTTGGCGCACAAACCCAGGGTCGCTTGCATCAATTATGTGCAGCAATAATGATGCATCTAACGCTTCATCAAGCGTTGATTTAAACGAAGCAACTAGTCCGTGTGGCAGATTTTTAATAAAACCCACGGTATCGCTTACAAGGATACGTGGCACGCTTTCAGGGTAAAGAGAACGCACAGTGGTATCTAGCGTGGCAAACAGTTTATTGGCGATCAATACATCGCTGCCAGTCAACGCGCGCATCAAGGTCGATTTTCCTGCATTGGTATAACCTACCAGCGCGATACCTGCAATCCCTTGACGCTCTTGGCGTCTGGCACGCTGCGTTTTTCGCTCCGCATCCATCGCGACAATTTCAAGCTGCAACTCGGCAATACGATCACGAATTTTACGTCTATCCAATTCGGTTTGCGATTCACCCGCGCCGCGACCACCTTCACCACTACGTTGCCGCCCTTGTGAGCCAGCCAACTTTGCCGCTTCGCGCATACGGGGCGCCATGTAGCCAAGGCGAGCAATCTCAACTTGCGCACGCGCCGCACGAGAACGCGCATTACGGTGAAAAATCTCTAAAATCACCATGGTGCGATCCATCACTACGCAACCCACTTCAAGCTCAAGATTACGTGCTTGCGAGGGTGATATTTCATGGTCAACCAACAATGTGTTGATTTCTATGTCACCCAAATTAAGCCCTGATAAGTTAGCCGCGACTTCTTCGACCTCTGTTATTTCGTATTCATTATTCACATAATCGCGAATTTCCTGCCGCTTACCTGCGCCCAAATAAGCCGTCACATCATAGCCTGCGCGTTTCTGCACAAATGTTTTAACTACCGTAAAGCCCAATGTTTTTGCCAGTTCGCGTAACTCGTTTAACGAGGCCTCAAACTCAATATCTGTGACACTTGGGATTTGAACTGCAGCCACGATGGCGTAATTAGGTTTTTCTTTAACTTCTTTTTGCATGTGGAAATAATATTGATTAATTAAGCGAAGGCAGATAGTACCTTAAAAGCACTAAATTACCTGCATTATCAATGCCTAAGCGAATGCGCCTTTGAGTTTTTGTATATATCGTAATTCTGAGCATATATGAGCATATAGATTATAAGGTGCGCCTAAACTGCTGGATTCTTCGTTTCACTCAGAATGACGGGGTTTGATAGCTTTAGCTTTAACCACCAAACGAGAAACCGCCGCATTCCTACTCCCCTGTTAACACGCCTCAGATTAATATTACTTTTGGAAGTTTTCGGCAAGCGGCCGTCTGAGCCAGTTTAGTAGGGTGGGCAGATTTCTGCCCACGCGGATGTTGGATTAACCCAGGTTGTAACTGCGCGGCTTTTCGCGCAGGTCCGCTCGGATGATTGGTTGGGCTGCTCATCATACTTACTGTAACTCTTGGCCGCCTTTGATTTGGAAGCTTTGCCGAAGATAGTGCGTAGCGACGGCACAAAATCTCGCACAATCTCCTTGTAAAACTCCGTCTTGCGTAGATCGGCAAGCTTGGAATCGTTTGCGTAGTCTGGACTTAGTACCTTCATCCAGGCTTCCGTGAGCGCGACAAACGTGAACTTTATTTTTCTGTTTCGATATCGCAAATCAGCCAAGAGATTGGCAAGCTTCTCGCGGCCCTATTCCTTATGGATATTAAAAATTGAACCTCGCGAAAAGTTGTGAATAGCGAAATTTCTGCGTTCGACGTAGTCCTTCATGTACTCATCAAATGAGGGGCTTAGGCCGATTTTTCCCCTGACTAAGGCCAAGAACTGACCGAGCGTTTTCTTCCCGTACAAATCACGTAGTTGCTCAACAGATTTGGCGACTGAAAGCCCGAAAGCGACCGTCATTGCGAGATGCAACGTGGCTTCCGTTTCCTGCATCTAAAATACAACTTGCCCCAATAGTAAAAGCACATCATCTTCAGAGGGAGCGGTCATCGAGAGGTCCAACGTAAAATACTCATCCTAAACGACGCTTTATATTACGTCAAATAGCACATCGCACCATTAACGAGTAGCACGCTAGCGACCATGCTCAAAGTATTGAATTGGGCTTAAGCAAGTTAATGCAATTACGTAGATAATAGTTACTTGATTATTCATCTATACGCTTGATTCAGCGCAAGAAAAAGTAATGCTTACAAAACCACTCAATTTTCAGCAAGCCTCCGAATTTCTCACTAGCTTAGATGCAGATTGGGCGCAATTAATCGAGACTGTTGGCGAGTGTCAATTTGAGCCAAAACCAGCACGTGAACCTTACGAGGTCTTAATCCGCGCCGTAGCTTATCAGCAATTGCACGCCAAAGCTGGTGATGCCATTATCAAGAGGTTATTGAATACTTATGGTGATGCGTTTCCATTGCCATCACAATTATTATCAACAGAATTTGATAGTTTGAGAGCTTGCGGATTTTCTGCGCGCAAAATTGAAACGATACTAGGAATTGCGGATGGCGCTATTTCTGGACTTGTGCCGACTCGAATGAATGCAAATGCCATGGCTGATGAAGATTTAATTCAGCGTTTAGTGGTGCTTAAAGGCATAGGCCGCTGGACAGTTGAAATGTTATTAATGTTCGCCATGGCGCGTATAGATGTTCTACCTGCCGATGACTTTGGTATTGTGCAAGGTTATAAACGACTGAAGAAACTAGAGGTTGCGCCTACGCGCAAAGAAATTACCGAAATTGGCAAGGCGTTTAGCCCTTATCGCACGATTGCTAGCTGGTATTTGTGGCGTGTGCCAAAATAGCGTTTTTATTACCTCGCTAAATAATTAGATAGTGCGCCTAATCTATATCGGCAGAGTCACACTAGGTCAATGACGACTCATCGGGCTATTTGCATAGCCTTACTGCCTTATTCACAGCACTAATAGTTATTTTAGCATTGAGCGTTATTTTAGACATTTTTAATAGCACTTTTAAACTCACCATTGTTTTAATGTTATAAGTTATTTATGCATATTTTTACTCGTCATCATCATGCTTTTCTTAAATTATTATCTTTTCGCCTTCTCATGGTGTTGGCTTATCAAATCATGGCAGTGACCGTTGGCTGGCATATCTATGAAATTACCCACGACACGCTTGCGCTTGGGTTAATTGGTTTAGCTGAAGTGGTTCCATATTTTACTTGTGCCTTATTTGCAGGGCATGCGGTTGACCACTATTGCTCACGTCGATTTTTTGGCAC
>JAYTRW010000161.1:0-15846 GCA_043745985.1 Methylotenera sp. | reverse complement strand
AGTGATTACTTGGCGCTAAGCAAATATCCTTTGAGCTCCCACTAATCCTTAGGTTAAAGTATCTGCCCAAATATTTTGCGCCCAAGCCACCGCGTATGCGCCCTCTTTTTCAGTCGGGCTCATTGATACGCCACCGCCTTCGGCAGATACCATGATTTTTTTACCTTCGTCATAACGGTACACATTGGCTACATGCATCGCGGATTTATCTGTGACATAGCTATAACAAGTGTTGGCGAATACTGGCGCAGGATCTGGCGCTTGCCCAGCAAACAACTGCACAATGGCATTCGCGCACACCTTGGCTTGATTCGTCGCCATGTGCGCGGATTTTGGCAAACCAGCAGCCACGCTATCGCCCAACACATGTACGTTGGGCACTAATTTAGACTCATACGTTAAGAAATTAATATCGCACCATGGGTAATCTTTTTCAGTCAAATTGGCGATTTGTGCAATCTTACCCGCACGTTGTGGTGGAATCACATTGAGTATATCAGCTTTAACTTTGTCAAACTCTGTAGATACCGTTTTTGTTGCAACATCCATACCTGTCATCGCGTTATCAGCACGATAATCCACGATACCTGCATAAGTCTCGTTAAAAACCTTAGTGAATAAGCCTTTTTTAGAGATGATTTCTGCATTGGCATCCAACACAATGACTTTGCTTTTTGGTTTATACGCTTTGAAGTAACTTGCCACTTGGCAGGCACGCTCGTACGGCCCTGGCGGGCAACGATATGGCGCTTTTGGCACGCTCATCACAAACACGCCACCATCAGACATCGCTTCTAATTGTTTGCGTAAATTAACGGTTTGCCAACCCGCCTTCCAAGCATGTGGTATCTGCTGTTGCGCTTCAGCACTCGCCAGCATTGGCAATGCGTCATAATTAAAATCAACACCAGGTGCTACGATTAATCTATCGTAGCTAAGCTCACCGCGTAGCATCGTGACTTTTTTCGCTGAGGCATCAATTGCCATCACAGTGTCTTGCACCCACTTTATACCGTGATTACTTTTAAGCGCATCGTAGCCAAAAGTTAAGTCATTGATGCTTTTGCTGCCACCCAATACCAAATTACTTAATGGGCAAGATACGAATTGCGAGTTCGGTTCAACCACAACTACATCAATTGACCCAACACTCCAAAGCCGTAAATACTTAGCCACTGTAGCGCCTGCATAGCCGCCACCGATGACTACAACACGGCCAACTGGCGGTTTAGTCGCTCGCGCAAAACCATTATGGCTAATGACTAAGGCGCTAGCTGCGCCTGCTAACTTAATAAAATCGCGTCGATTAAAGTGATTAACATTACTCATGGTCAGCCTTTAATGTTTGTGATTTTAGCGCTTTTGTTACAACACGTTTTTGTTGCGAAAAATATACTGCAAGCTGATTGATTTCATCCACAGTTAAGCCTTTAGCGTGATGATGCATCACAGTGGCTTTGCGACTGCCATCTTTAAAACCTAGCATTTTTTCTGTGAATTCAGCAGGGACCATACCCGCTAATACGGCGTTAGCGCCATCGTCACCTTTTGCCGCGACCGAGTTACCTTGTGACCCATGACATGCAGCGCATGAAGCCGCTAATTGGCGTATGTGGATAATTTGTGTGTCTGAAAAAGCAGAAACCTCAGCTGCACTACCAATATGAGGTATGCAAACTGAGGTTGTCAGTAATGAAGTTAAAAAACCAATATTTTTAAACCAAGTATTATGTGTCGGCTTCATGGTATTTTGTAGAAAATTCAAAACACCATTCTAATTGGTTTTTTTACTTTGTGTGCGCGACTATAAATAAAATAGTTACACTATCACATTAAATTAGAAGCATTTTTCGTCTTGGCAACCATCATCTTTAACGCCTACAGATTCCATCAACTTAACCATATCAGGTTGCCCTTGATCGCGGAAGTAACGAATTAGAGAAACATCGCCTTTTAGTTTTAAATTCACATTTACACCACTTTCAGCTAAAAACTTGATTAGCGCTACGTTGCCGCTAAATGCTGCCATGTGGAAAGCTGTGTTTTCGCTTGCAGGATGCACATAGTCTTTATCTGCGCCCTTAGCAATTAAATATTTCACAATATCTAAGTTGCCGTGTGAAGCCGCCATTTGTAGAGGTTCCCAAGCGAAAAACTTTTTATTCACAAGTGTTGGGTCTGCATCCATATACTTTTTGACGACTTTAGTTTTTCCAGTACTGATTGCGTCTGTTAAATCTAGGTACTCTTCATCAGTAAGCGCAAAACTATTTAGTGAAAAACTTAAGGCTACCATTGCTAATATTGCTTTAAACATATTCATGCTAATTAATCTCCAAACTTCTAGTTAATGTGTTTTTATAAATTATCCAACAAACTTTCTTGCATTGCGGAACATCCGAATCCAAGCACTATCTTCGCCATCATCGCAACGTTGCCATGTGTTTTGCACATTTCGAATCACCCGTTCAGGATGTGGCATCATAATACTAAAACGTCCATCTGTGCTGGTTAATCCAGTAATCCCTTGTGGAGAACCGTTTGGATTATACGGATAGCTCGTAGTTGGTGCTGACGCATGATCGATAAAGCGCATCGTCACCAATTTATTAGATAACACCTCATTGACCGCAGAATTTTCAGAAGGTTCTTTAAACTCAGTGAATCCCTCACCATGCGCCACTGCAATAGGCATTTTGCTGCCAGCCATGCCGTTAAAGAATAGTGATGGGGACTCTAAAACCTCTACCATTGCTAGTCTAGCTTCAAATTGCTCAGATTTATTTTTCACAAAATGTGGCCAATGCGCTGCACCTGGAATGATGCTTTGTAAGTTACTCATCATTTGGCAACCGTTACACACGCCTAATGCAAAGCTATCGGTACGGTTAAAGAATGCTGAGAACTCATCGCGAGCACGAGCGTTGAATAAAATAGATTTTGCCCAACCTTCACCTGCACCTAATACATCACCGTAAGAGAAGCCACCGCAAGCCACAACGCCTGCAAAATCTTTTAATGACACTCTGCCCGCAATAATATCGCTCATATGTACGTCATAGCTAGCAAAACCAGCACGGTCAAATGATGCAGCCATTTCCACATGGCCGTTCACGCCCTGCTCACGCAATATCGCCATTTTAGGACGTGCGCCAGTAGAAATATACGGCGCGGCGATATTTTCACTTGGTGTATACGTAAGCTCTGCAAATAATCCGCGATTATTTTCGTCTAATAGGCGGTCATACTCTTGCTGTGCGCAAGCTGGGTTATCGCGCAATTTTTGCATTTGATAAGTCGTTTCTGACCACATACGATGCAAGTTAACGCGCGTGTCGCTAAACACCACTTTGCCGTGCTGCTTAATTTCAACTTTATTGCCAGCGACAACTTCACCAACAACATGTGCCAAACCATTAAACTGCTTCACAATAGTTTCTGCATCAGCTTCTGCCACTTGAATCACAGCACCTAACTCTTCGTTATACAGTGCACTCGTCACATCGCCTTGCAAGCTAGAAATATCCACATTCAAACCGCAATGACCAGCAAACGCCATTTCAATTAAAGTGGTAAATAAGCCACCATCTGAACGGTCATGGTAGGCTGAAATTTTGCCAGCTTTATTCAGTTGTTGAATAGTATTAAAGAAATGCTTCAGTTGCGCCGCATCATCTACATCAGGCGCTACATCACCCACCACGCCGTAAACCTGTGCCAAGCTTGAACCGCCCATGCGGTTTTTGCCTGCGCCTAAATCAATCAAGATTAGTTTAGAAGGTACTTCTGATTGTAGTTGCGGCGTTAAAGTTTTACGCGCATCTGGCGTGGTTGCAAAAGCAGTCACAACCAATGAAATCGGCGAGGTGACTGCTTTATTGATACCGTCATCATTCCACACGGTTTTCATGGACATGGAATCTTTACCCACTGGAATACTGATGCCCAATTGCGGACACAATTCCATACCAACGGCTTTAACCGTTTCAAACAAAGCCGCATCTTCACCCGCATGACCTGCTGGCGCCATCCAGTTAGCTGATAGTTTAAGTACGCTTAAATCGTCAATCAAACATGCCGCGATATTGGTAATCGACTCACCAATCGCCATACGACCTGAAGCTGGCGCATTAATTAAGGCTAGCGGTGCTTTTTCACCGATAGCAAACGCCTCGCCTAAATAAGTTTCATAGCCAGCAAGCGTTACTGCAACGTCTGCCACTGGCACTTGCCATGGACCGACCATTTGCTCACGTGCTACTAAACCAGTGACTGAGCGGTCGCCAATGGTAATCAAGAATGTTTTATCAGCTACGCCTGGTAATCTTAATACGCGTGCTACAGCCTCTTTTAAATCAATCTTGCTGGTATCAAAAGTCTGCAGCTGTTTAGCGGTACTTTTCACATCGCGTGTCATTTTTGGTGGTTTACCGAGCAATACCGACAACTCCATATCCACTGGATTATTGTCAAAATGCGTATCAGCTACTGTTAAGTGACGCTCTTCAGTAGCAACTCCTACCACGGCAAATGGGCAACGCTCGCGCTCACAAATAGCTTTAAAACGTGGCAAATCTTCTTGCGCAATCGCCATGACATAGCGCTCTTGGGCTTCGTTGCTCCACAACTCACGTGGAGACATGCCAGGCTCTTCGTTATTCACATCACGTAGTTGGAAAGTTGCACCTACGCCAGCATCATTCACTAGCTCAGGGAAAGCGTTTGAAATACCACCAGCACCAACATCGTGAATGCTCAAAATCGGATTGGCATCACCTAGTTGCCAGCAGCGATCAATCACCTCTTGCGCTCTTCGTTCTAGCTCTGGGTTGCCGCGTTGTACAGAGTCAAAGTCTAGATTTTCAACGTTGCTTCCTGTATCCATACTTGATGCAGCACTACCGCCAAGCCCAATCAACATGGCTGGACCGCCCAATTGCACTAAAGCCGCACCTGCTGGAATTGGATTTTTCTTAGAATGTTTTGCTGAAATATTACCAATACCACCCGCCAACATAATTGGCTTATGGTAGCCGCGCACTTCCGATTTACCATTAGCGTCTAGACTTTCTAACTCAAAAGTACGGAAATAGCCTGCAATATTGGGGCGACCAAATTCATTGTTATACGCCGCACCACCGAGTGGACCGTCAATCATAATCTGGAATGGTGAAGCGACACGGCTAGGACGTCCGTAATCATTAGCTTCCCAAGGCTGCACAAAATTTGGAATATTTAAGTTAGAGACTGAAAAACCAGTCAAACCAGCTTTAGGCTTAGAACCACTACCTGTTGCGCCTTCATCCCGAATTTCACCACCCGCGCCAGTTGCCGCGCCAGCAAACGGTGAAATCGCCGTTGGATGGTTATGCGTTTCAACTTTCATTAAATAATGCATCTCTTCTTCAATAAAGCTATAGGCACCATTTTCACGTGGGTAAAAACGTTTAGTTTTTTCGCCTGAGTTTTGCCCCTTAACAATTGAAGAGTTATCCGAATAAGCCACCACGGTGCTACCTGGGTTCAGCTTATGCGTATTACGTATCATGCCGAATAATGATATTTCTTGCTGCGCACCATCAATCACCCAATCCGCATTAAAAATCTTATGGCGGCAATGTTCAGAGTTAGCTTGCGCGAACATCATTAACTCAACATCGGTTGGATTGCGGCCTATACGCAAAAAGTTTTCTAGCAAGTAATCAACTTCATCAGGCGATAGCGCCAAGCCTAATTCGGAGTTAGCTTGCACAAGTGCTTGCTTACCACCTTGCAGAATATCTACAGTACTTAGCGGTTTTGGTAAATCGGCGTGATAAAGCTTAGCTGCATCGTCCAAGCTTGCAAACACCATCTCCGTCATGCGGTCATGAATCAAAGGCAAAAGCTGCTGACGCTCTTCTTGCGTTAATTTCTCGCCATTTTTGGTTTGCACAAAATAAGCAATACCGCGCTCTACGCGTTGTACGGTCTCTAAACCACAGTGTTTAACAATATCAGTCGCGCGCGAAGCCCAAGGTGAAATCGTGCCAATGCGAGGAATGACCAAAAGCAATTCGCCTTGCGGATGCTTAGAATTTAAATTCTCTAAATCCAACCTCGGGCCATAAGTCAAAATCTCTTTTAAGGTGTTTTGCTGTGCATCACTTAATGCAACATCAGTCCAAATGAAATGGCGAAACTCAGCATAAAAATGCTTGATGTTTGAAGCACTCTGGCTGAGTTGAGATTGAATTTTCTCGATACGAAATTGAGATAAAGCGGCGCTGCCACGCAGGCAAGCCATTTGTGTGTGGGCTTTAAATTGAGTCATTGAAGTTCAGCTAAACATACGATTTTCGAAAGCGTAATTCTACCAGATTGGAGACAACTAAGCCTCAAAAAACTGGAGGATGTTATGCACTAGGCATTGTGTAATGTACACATAGTACCTAGCCCAGTATGCGGTTTAATGACAAGAACAACCTAGACCATTAGTTGCTCCGTCAAAAGTGAAGAATAGAATAAGCTGGCTAATAACTATAGTGCGCCAAATACCTTCTTCAACAAGCTACTCGCCTGGCCAACAGGATCTTGACGAATTGCAGCCTCTTCTTTAGCGATCATCAAGTACACGCCATCTAACGCCTTATTGGTGACGTATTGCTCAATTTTGGCATCTTCTTTTTTCACCACGCCATATTTGCTAACCATTTCAGCATATTTATTATAGGTTTCAGCTAATTGCACTTTTTCGGTAGCTTTCGTCACAATTGGTAAGAATTTTTCTGCCATTTGCGCTGATGTGGTCTTTTTGAAATATTGTGTAGCAGCATCTTGCGGCCCTGTCAGAATCGCTTTTGCATCAGCCACGGTCATTTTTTTGATTGAATCTATTAGTAAAGTTTTAGCTTCTGGCACCGCAGCTTCTGCGGCGCGGTTCATTTTAAGGATTAACTCATCAGATTGCTTGCCCATACCCATCATTTTCATGACTTTTTCGACTTTCTTCAATGAGCTTGGTAGTGGGATTTTGACGTCCTTATTACCCAAGAAACCATCGGTAGCGCCGAGCGTACTGACTGCTTTACCAACACCTTGCGTAAGTGCTTCTTTCAAGCCGCCACTGGCTTCGGTGTTACTTAAATCGCTAATGCTTAGTGCGTTTGCATGAGTTGCAAATAGAATAAACCCTAAAGCTGCTAGTAATTGTCGCATTTTTATCTCCAATAAATGACCTGCAACATAAGCATAACCCTAAATAGTGGCTTTTGCTTATGTGCTAATGATAATTTACGATTGCTTACTCAACTTGTAGCCTATAAATACGCACTGCCCTGTACCAGTGCTTGTAAAGGCTTGTTAAACGTTAGATTTAGCTTTTTACATGCCAAATATTCTTCGCATAATCACCAATTGCGCGATCACTTGAGAATTTAGCCATATTTGCCACATTCAATATAGCCAAACGTGTCCATTCATCTTGATGTTGATATAGCTTGCCAACTCTATCTTGCGTTTCGATATAGCTCGCATAATCGGCAAGCAACAAGTACTGGTCGCCATTTTTCAGCAAGTTATCAATAATCGCCTGGTAACGGCTTGGCTCTTCAATTGAGAAGAAGCCGTTTGCAATCATATCTAGCACTTGTTTGAGTTCAGGGTTGCTATGATAGTAATCATGTGGGTTGTAGCCATTGGCTTTTACTTCTGCCACTTGCGGCGTAGTCAAACCAAAAATAAAGATATTTTCTTCGCCGACTTCCTCCATAATCTCAACGTTTGCACCATCCAAAGTACCAATGGTCAATGCGCCGTTTAAAGACATTTTCATATTACCCGTACCACTAGCCTCGGTACCAGCGGTTGAAATTTGCTCGGATAAATCACTGCCTGGAAATAAAATTTCAGCCGCTGAAACTTCATAGTTCGGGTAGTAGACTACTTTCAGTTGGTCACCCACAGCCACGTCTTCATTAATGATAGCGGCAACATCATTGATTAAACGGATGATTTGTTTTGCCATCCAATAACCTGGTGCAGCTTTACCGCCAAATATCACCGTGCGCGGAGTAATGCCTTTTTCGCCGTTACGAATGCGGTTGTACAAAGTAACCACATGTAATACGTTTAACAATTGGCGCTTATATTCGTGAATACGTTTAATTTGCACATCAAACAAGCTGTTGACGTTTAATTTAATGCCTGTTTTTTGTTCAATTTTAGCGGCTAATCTAACTTTATTTGTGTGTTTTACCGCTGCAAAGGCCTTTCTGAAGTCTGCATCATTGGCTAAAGGTGTAATTTTTTTGATTTGTGTTAAATCTTTCTTAAAGCCTGCACCAATTGCTTTTTCTAACAAGGCTGTTAATCCTGGGTTTGCCTGATTTAACCAGCGACGTGGTGTAATACCGTTAGTCACATTGGTCATTTTTCCTGGATAAATACGGTCAAAATCTGCAAATAGGTGCTGCTTCAATAACTGGCTATGCAATGCCGCTACACCGTTTACTGTATGGCTACCCACCACGGCCAAATGTGCCATGCGTACACGGCGCCCGTTTGATTCATCAATAATTGAGACACGTTGCAACAACTCAGGGTCACCCGGGAAATGATGGTTGACCATATGCAAGAATTCAAAATTAATCTTGTAAATAATCTCTAAATGGCGCGGCAATAGTCGGCCAAATAAGTCTACTGTCCAAGTTTCTAAGGCCTCTGGCATAAGTGTATGGTTAGTATAAGCAAAAATCTTAACGACTTGCTTCCACGCAAAATCCCACTCTAAGCGATGCACATCTACTAGTTGATACATCATCTCGGCCACACCGATTGAAGGGTGTGTATCGTTGAGTTGAATCGCAATTTTATCTGGCAGAATGCTCCAATCTGCCTGCTTCTTCATTTCATGCGTGCTTAAAAAACGACGCAAAATATCTTGAATGGAAGCAGAGACAAAGAAATACTGCTGTTTTAAACGTAGTTCCTTACCCAATACTGAAGCATCGTTTGGATATAATACTTTAGAGATGCTTTCGGTATCGTTGCGTTCTTGTACGGCTTGCTCAAAATTACCATCATTAAAATGACCTAAATCAAATTCACGCGTGGCTTTAGCTGACCATAAACGTAAACTGTTGACCGTATCGCCACCATACCCCGGCACTGGCATATCGAATGCCATGGCGACGACATGTTCTGCATCAACCCAATGCAGCGACTTTTCTGAACAAACAACATGCCCATAAAATTTAATATCATAAGTGACTTCTGGGCGTTGAAACTCCCATATATTACCGTAGCGCAGCCAGTTATCTGGGTTCTCTACCTGTTGACCATTCTCAATGGTTTGCTTAAACATGCCGTATTCATAACGTATACCGTAGCCTGTTGCGGGAATACCCATCGTTGCCATTGAATCTAAGAAGCAAGCCGCCAAGCGACCCAATCCACCATTGCCTAATGCAGCATCTGTTTCCATTTCTACAGTATTTTCTAAATCGCGCCCTAAAGCAGAGATTCCATCTTTAAGCTCTTCGTTTATGCCCAAGTTTAGTGCAGCATTACTTAACATACGCCCGATTAGGAACTCTAGTGATAAATAATAAACACGCTTTGGGTCTTCACGATAGTAAGATTCAGCGGTCTTTACCCAACGCTCAACGACGTGGTCACGTATAGTATAGCTGGCCGCGTCGTACCAATCTCTTGGTGTTGCAGCAGCATTGGTTTTGAAGCTAGAGAAAATGAGGTGGTTTTGCAAAGCCTGATCAATGGGTGTGAGCTTTGGCATGATGGCTGACTTAGTCACTTTAGACTTTCTCGTTGATTTAGCGTTAGTATCAGCTAGTTTAGTCACCTTTTTAGGTTTAGCCGCTGCGGTTAATGTGTCTTTTGCAATAGACGAAGTAGTAACTTTAGGCTTGGCTGGCGTTTTCATTTGCTGAACTCATATAGTTGTTTTAAGTATAGTTATTCTAGCAAAGAATATGCCATATTGATGCGGTGAATTAAGCAACTATTTAACTTACTATTAAGACGCATATTTTTGAAATGGCAAATGTCAATTGAATGCGCTTTAGCTTCACTCTAAATTGAGTTGATCATACTGAAAGCCTGGTGACACTTTTATTGCCTTAAGTACCGATAACTTGATAGCAGCATGACCTAGGACGGTTTGTAAATTATATAATGCCGTTAATTCTAAGCGTACGCTGATAGCGCCTAGCTCTATCTCAGCGACTTGGCAACATTCACAATACACAATTCTGCAACCTTCAGCGCCAGCTAGCACTATTTTTCTGCAATCATCATCTTCTCTCATCACCATATCCAATCATCGTTTGTTTGAAGGTCAGTTAAATTACTTTAAGTTAAAAAAAGTGACCGGCTGACATGAATAAATTCAATGCGGTCATAAAGATAATACAAGGAGATGCACGTAACCGTGCAGTTACAGATTTTTAGGTTGATTCGCATCAACCTAGTATTTAAGCCCTGTGTTAGTCAGGCCTTAAATTCGGTTTGAGTAATATTCAACAACTTGCTGAACATCAATCGGAAAAGGTACTTGGTCGGCATCTGGCAAGTGTGCCACTTTGATGCGTTTATCGGTTTCGTCCCATTGCAACCAATTTGGGCGGTCTAATACTGGCTTAGCTAGCGTTTCAACCACCAATGCAATCTTCAAACTAGTCACTTTAAGTGAAATTTCATCTGCTATTTTCACGCGCATCGATGGAATATTCGCCGACCGACCATTCAAAATAACATGTCCATGTGTGACTAATTGGCGAGCCGAGATCACGGATGGTGCAAATCCAGCTCTAAAAATAACGTTATCTAAGCGGCGCTCTAATAATTGTAAAAAATTATCACCCGTCGGCTCGCTGCCTTTACGTGCCTCGATAATTAAGCGGCGCATTTGGCGTTCAGTTAATCCATAGTTAAAACGTAACTTTTGCTTTTCTTGCAATTTCACACCATAGTCAGACTTACGGCGGCGCATAGCTTTCATACCATGCTGACCTGGCGGCGTAGGTCTAGCTTCAATCGTGTTACGTGATAAGCCTGGCAAATCAACACCTAATGAACGCATATTTTTAATCTTGGGCCTGTTAACCGTGACATATTTTCTCTCTGTGTTTTTTAAACTGTTATTTTTTCGTTAGTAATTTTGTTTAGAAACTTTGTGTAGCTTTAATCAAATCAATGCAATGATTCGCTCAATGGCGTGGCATCCATCAGGTTAGCTTGCTGCTCGCGCACAATCTCATCCCATTGATATACCAATCGTTTTGCAACCTCAGTCACTAACTTAAATGCAGCATATTGCGGCACCGTAAGTTTGTGCGCTAAGTCTGCAACCAGTATCGCCAAATCAGCTGATGGATGCACAATGAATTGCGAACTTACGCAGCAAATCGCCGCCATCATTTCATTTGCATTAGGCAAATCAGGGTCGTACTCCCCAGCACCATATTGTTGCTGACTGTTATTTAGCTGTTTATTGCAATTTTCCATGTAAGTTTTTCACTACTTGATATTATAATCAAATAATAATGATTCTTATTTACATAGTCAACACTTAATATTAAATTTATTTAAATACTTTGCAAATTTACTCAACAAAAATAACAAAAAGCCCGCCTAACTTTCGTTAGGCGGGCTTTTTACGTTTAATATTTATTGTCTAGATGTTCTAACGAAAGCCTAGCTAATTAAACTGTTCATACGCTTAACAAAGCTTGCAGGGTCATTCAGCGTTCCGCCTTCAGCCAACAAAGCTTGGCCAAACAACACAAAAGCTAAATCACTAAATACCGCATCCGCTGTTTCTGCCTCAAGGCGTTTAATCAACTTATGCGCTGGGTTGATTTCTAAGATAGGTTTAGCGTCTGGCGTACTTTGCCCTGCGGCCTTTAACATGCGCGCTAAGTTACCCGACAACTCATTGGCATCGCTCACCAAACAAGCTGGTGAATCAGTTAAGCGATGCGTCACACGCACATCTTTCACTTGATCGCCGAGCGAGCTTTTAATCTTCCCAACTAAGGTTTTAGCCTCTTCTTCAATTTTCTTTTGAATTTCTTTTTCTGTATCAGACTCAAGCTTGCCTAAATCCAAATCGCCTTTGGCGATAGACTGTAATTTCTTGCCTTCAAACTCAGTCAAGCTACCAAGTAGCCACTCGTCCACGCGATCAGACATCAGCAATACTTCTATGCCTTTTTTGCGGAAAATTTCTAAATGTGGGCTGTGTTGCGCGGCAGCGAAACTTTCTGCAGTAATATAATAAATCACATCTTGCTCTGGTTGCATACGAGCAATGTAATCTTTTAGTGAGACCTCTTGCACATCAGTATCCGCCTTAGTTGAAGCGAACCTTAATAGGCCTGCGATTTTGTCTTTATTGGCAAAATCCTCACCTGGCCCCTCTTTCAATACACGACCAAACTCAGCATAGAATTTTGTATAATCTTCTGGCTTATTTTCAGCCATGTCTTCTAGTACGCCTAAGATTTTCTTAGTTGAGGCCGCTTTTATCGCATCCACATCGCGGCTAGATTGCAAAATCTCACGTGAAACGTTTAACGGTAAATCAGAGGTATCAATCACACCACGTACAAAACGCAGATACTGCGGCATCAACTTTTCAGCATCTTCCATGATGAACACGCGTTTTACGTATAACTTAATGCCATGGCGGCGGTCACGGTCGTACAAATCAAACGGCGCTTTACTTGGAATATAGAGCAGTGAAATGTACTCTTGTTTGCCTTCTACGCGGCTATGCGTATAGGCCAGCGGATTTTCAAAGTCATGAGAAACATGTTTGTAGAACTCTTGATACTCTTCTTCTGTAATGTCATTTTTGCTGCGCGCCCACAACGCTGACGCTTTGTTCACTGTTTCATCTTCATCAGTTGAAACTTCAGCACCGTCTTTCCACTCGGATTTTTTCATCACAATGGGTAAAGTAATATGGTCTGAATACTTACGAATAATGGTTTTTAGTTTCCAATCACTTAGAAACTCATCCTCGCCTTCACGCAAATGCAATACGATCTCAGTACCGCGAGTCGATTTATCCGCATCTTCCAACGTGAAGTCGCCCTCACCTGCTGACTCCCAACGCACAGCTGTTGCTGCGCCAGCACGGCGAGTGGTTAATGTCACTTTATCTGCAATAATAAAAGCCGAGTAAA
The DNA here is from genome assembly GCA_043745985.1 of Methylotenera sp. Lineage (GTDB taxonomy): Bacteria > Pseudomonadota > Gammaproteobacteria > Burkholderiales > Methylophilaceae > Methylotenera. Next base: position 2,656 of record JAYTRW010000161.1, on the reverse strand, counting down.
AGCCCACACCAAACTGACCAATCAAATTCGCATCTTTGGCTTGATCGCCTGAAAGCGCGTTAAAAAATTCTTTAGTGCCAGATTTCGCAATCGTACCAATGTTCGCAATCACCTCATCACGGCTCATACCAATGCCGTTGTCAGCCATGGTGACTGTGCGTGCTTCTTTATCAAAAGCAATACGAATCTTTAACTCGCTATCACCTTCGTAAAGCCCACCATTACTCACAGCTTCAAAACGCAATTTATCCGCCGCATCTGATGCGTTAGAAATTAACTCGCGCAACACAATCTCTTTGTTGCTATATAAAGAATGAATCATCAATTGAAGTAATTGTTTCACTTCAGCCTGAAAAGCCATGGATTCTTTTGGATGAGTTTCTTTTTGTGCAGTCTCTACGGACATAAATTGTGCTCCTTGCTGGGGTATCGAAAATTGTGGTTTAAAAAATGGGTTTAAAAAATGAGAGTTAAAAACAATAATCTTTTAATGGGGATAACATTAAATTTTTCAAGCGAACTCTTTTCCTATCGTGCACTCCATAAAACGATATTGATATCGAGTAGGCAAAGTGTGGGGATTATGCTTTCTTAAAAGCAACCAACGGATATTCAAATTGGAATACATATTTAAGGCTAGGTATAATAAAGAGGGGTTGGATTTAATCTATTTCTCTTTCTCGGGATGTAAATCTCCTCAACTATTAATGGCGCCTTAAACAATGGCTTTGAATCCTTTGCTAATAGCAATTATAGGATATTTAATTCTGAAGAAATACCTATCAAAACGATAAGCAATTGCTTTCCAATAGGCTGCACTGCAATAACAAAAACTCCTAATTTAGCGCCATTAGCTAGAAACCAATTGGCATATCCTAGGTCATAAAATCATGAGTTTTACTAAAACCTTAATAATAATCTTGTTTACTTTTTTAATTACCAGTTGTGGTTTAATTAAAATCGCTTATAACAACTCCCCAACAATGGCTTTTTGGTGGTTAGACGATTATTTTAACTTTAACCAAACGCAACGGGATATATTAAAACCAGCCCTGCAAGACTTGCATGATTGGCACCGCGCAGATCAATTACCAACCTATAATACACTTCTAAAAGCTATACAATCTAGCCTGATTAACGAAAAAATAACAGGAGTAGAAGCCTGTGAAAAGCTTAATAAAGTTAGGCAAAGTCTGTATGTTCTGCAAATTGAAACCATTCCCATCATTATTGAAATAGCGCCAATATTAAGTGAGGTGCAATTAAAACAGTTTCAATCAAAGCTAGCTGAACGCGCGAAAAAATGGAAAAAGGAATGGTGGCAAGAGGCAAAAAATGACCAACTAGAAGTGAGGTTTAATAAAATACAAGATTTTGCTGAAATAATATATGGTGATTTGAACGATGACCAAATTACCATATTAAAACAAAGTCTTTATAAGGCCACCATTAGCCCAGCAATAAGTTATGCTGAAATAGAACGGCGCAATGATGATGCGTTGACCATATTGAAAGCTTTGCAAAATCAAACTTTAAGTAATCTTGAGAAAGCCCAGCTAGTAAAAGCAGGCTTTGATCGCATAAATAAAAGCCCCAATTTAGATTATCAAAGCTACTCAGACAAATTCATGACTCTATCGTGCGAAACAATCGCTAATCTACATAATTCTACTGATACCAGACAAAAACTACATGCCAAAAATTGGTTACAAGATTACATTGACCAAATGGCCGCTATGCAAAAAAATAGTGATTAAAGTCAACTAGAAAAGAATGATTTAGAATGCGGAGTTATTTACTCTTATGTGCGGAATCAGACAGATAATATAATCATTTTTTCTTATATTCTCATTTATGCTTCGTAAGCTATCAATGATATTAGATAAGGACAAAATGATGAAAAAGGAAAGACTTAACGGGAAACTCGAGGCTGCGGTAAAAGCTGGTTTAGCAGCTGTGTTAGCACACGGATTTCATGAAGGTATCAAAGTAATGAAGGAGAACAAAGTTCCAGTGGAGATTGCTGCTCGTGTAATTTTAAGCCCTAAATCACGAAGGTCTTCTGACGAAGTGCTTTAATTGAACCAACCCTAGCAATCAACTCAATTATCAAGACAGTTATCGACTGGGCTGACTTTCTAAATTTTGGTTAGTTTAGTGGTGCAAATTACATTATTGGCAATGCTTGCAGAAGCTAGCTTACACTTTTAAAGTAGTGAAAGATCAGAAATTAAATAACCATGGTAAAAATGCCTTATCTCAAAATTTAGGTGGTGTGACCTACCTCACAGATGTGCAAGGTAAAACGCCCTTAGAAGTTTTACAGAAACTTGAATGATGGGAAACACTATCAATGGTATTAGGACACACACATCTAGCACCTGAACATTTATCTACTATGCCAACAATGCTAATCATCAAGAGCGTGTGGTGAAAATGTGTGAAAGAATATAGCAGGTATATAGCGGTTTGTAATGGTTGTATTGAGTAAAAAGAGCCTGTAAAAAAATCTGTGTAAATGATATTTTACCAATGACGCACAAAGGAAATTATCATAGCCACAACCAACAAGTCTGCAAAAGACTTCCCACAACTACCTGCTGAGCTCGTTGAGCAGCTCGCCAGCTTTGTTAAGACCGAACAAGACCTCAGTTTA
>JAYTRW010000160.1:0-5381 GCA_043745985.1 Methylotenera sp. | reverse complement strand
GCGTCATTTTCATGACTTCAAGTGCTACTGCTGTACCCATTGGGTTAGAGGCAAAGGTTGAATGCGTAGAGCCTGGTGGAAATTTTTCTGGCGAGATTAATTCCTCGCGCGCCCAAATACCAGACAATGGATTTAAGCCATTGGTGATTGCTTTGCCAAACACAAAAATATCAGGCACGATGCCAAAATTTTCCCATGACCATAATTTACCTGTGCGATAAACACCCATTTGAATTTCATCAGCCACTAGCAAAATATTGCGCTTTTTAAGCGAAGCTTGCAGTTTTTCCATATAGCCATCAGGCGGAATAATGTAGCCGCCCGTACCTTGCATAGGCTCAATGTAAAACGCACCAAACTCGGACTCTTTCGCTTTCGTATCCCACACAGATTGATACTCTGTATCGAATAGTTTCTCAAATTGTTTATGGCAGTAGGTATCGCAAGTTTCTACTTTCATATCATATGGGCAGCGGTAGCAATAAGGGTAAGGAATAAACTCTGCACGGTCAGCAAAATTACCAAAACGGCGACGATATCGGAAGCTTGAGGTAATCGCAGAAGCACCGAGCGTACGACCATGGTAACCACCCATAAACGCAAATTGATGGGTTTTTCCTGTATGGTTACGCACCACTTTGAGTGAGTCCTCGACCGCTTGCGCGCCACCCACGTTAAAGTGCACGCGGCCTTTTACGCCATACTTCTCTTCCATATATTTGCAAATAATCTCGGCTAGATCCACCTTCTCTTTATGCAAATATTGGCTAGCTAGCTGGGGCAGTGTATCAATTTGCTTATGCATGGTATCGGCTAAGCGTTTGTTCTTATAACCAAAATTAACTGCGGAATACCACATCTGCCAATCTAAATAAGCTGTGCCATTTTCGTCGAACAAGAAACTACCTTCGCAGTTTTCAAATACTTTTGGTGGATCCGCATAGTTGACGGTATCGCCATGTGAGCAATATTTATCGTTTTTTTCTAGAATTTCGATGATTTTTCTATTGGTTATTTTTTCGGTCATAATAATTTATCTTTTATTAAACTTAAGCAAGTTTGTTGGAAGCTATTTGTGGGTATTCAAAAGGCCATTTTTTTACAATAGCCAATACATCCGCAAAGGTTTGAAATTTGTGGTGCTTGATGTTGTTTTTTTCGCAATGCTTAATTAGTGACCCTTTGGCAAACACAATATCAGCCATGCCAGAGATGCAAGCATCTGATTTACCGTCACCAATTAACACTATTGGTCCAATCGCATCTATGGCAAGCTCACGTGCTACAGCACACTTACACATACCATTACCGCCTTTACAATCGGCCTTAATGCGCGGAAAGCTCATGTTAATGCCGCTAGGTGTAAAGCTTAAGTGGTTAGAGTAAACTGGGATTTCAGGCCAACCTGCGTTTTTAGTAGCGACTTTAATCGCGTGATCAAGCCCATCACTAGCGATGACTAACTTGGCAAATTGCGTTGCGTATTTGTAAAATGGTAGAAAACTAGCATCTAGTTGAATACCTCGAAAGAATTTTTCGAGCGAGATATTATCGGTCTGTACCATGTTGATTTGGCGAGACATGCACTCAACTGCTGTAATGTTGCCATCTAACCACTCTTGCTCAATGTCCTCCCAATTTTGAGTTGCTGTGGACACGGCAAACTTTTCTAACATGGCATCTATGGTGTCTTTGACAGAAATCGTACCATCAAAATCTACAATAAAAAGCATAAGTCTCCTTTTTGAATAAGCATCACTTTATCGATACACACTTACAAAATTCTTACTAAAAAATTATTTGTTCTTTGTTTGTAAAAAACCGATTTGCTGTGGCCAGCCAATCACTTTTACACCTGCTTGAATCTGTTTTTCTTTAATTGATATATGTAGCTCATGCATTTTTGTCCAATGATGTTTAGGGCGATAATGATGTTCGGCATGGTAACCATTGTTAAACCATGTGAAGTTGTAAAGCTTGTTATAGCAACTTACGCCCCAGGCGATTGGTTTATCTGGATTTGCCCCTAAGTGCTCATAAAAACCATTCATCGCGCTTAAAGAATGACCTAAGTAGTAGAACACCACAAAGTAAAGCCCTAGTTGCCAATTGATATAAAACAGGCTGATGATTAAACCAAATGAAATAATCAACTCAAACACAGCAAAATTGGCTAACCATAAACTGTGTTTACGAATAAGACCGTAGATACGTTTTGGGTCATCTCTAAAAAAGCTTAGAAAAGCATATTTAAGGGCATGCTCAGGCTGACCATTTCTTCCATGACGATAGATTGAAATCCAGTCGATGGTGTCGCCATGAGCACCTAGCCTATCGTTGTTACCTATATGATGTTGGCGATGCACATAGTCGTACATGGTTTGCGAAAATCCCATAGTGACTGATTCCAGCAGACTAAATGCACGATTGAGTGTGAATGACTTGAAGTAGGCATTGTGGACAAAGTTATGTGAAACACTGTTTACATTCCACGAAATGCTGAGAGAGTAAATTAAACCCAGTACAGCATTGACTCCAACAGGCAACTTTTTAAAATATATTAATATTATTATTAAATATAAAAAATGTAACAATCCAGCAATGACTGGAACAGCATCCCAATAGCTATAAGCAAATAAAAGTTGAGGTGTTTTTTTCATAAAAATCGCCACTCGTAAATCTGATAGGGCTAATTTAAAACAAAAAACTTACAATTAACTTACTGCAAATAGTTAAGCAACAAGCTAGCTTGGAATTAACTCAGAAGAGATGGGGTAAATTACTCATACATTATGATATTTAATCAAATGCTTATGTTTACGTAAGTATCTTGTAAGATTAACGCTCTATAGTTAAGCACTAAAATCTAAATCATATTTTAAGGGTGAGCATGAGAGTGCTATTAGTTGAGGATGATGATGTACTAGGTGATGCACTTAACCAGTCTTTAATAAATGCTGGCTATGCGGTCGATTGGGCAAAAGACGGCCGATATGCTGATCATGCTTTGCATGACCAGGTCTATGATGCGGCAGTGTTAGATTTAGGGTTGCCAAAAATGGATGGTCTGACAGTGCTGCAAAGGTTGAGACAACGAAAGATTGAAATTCCTGTATTAATTCTTTCTGCGCGAGAAGGGCTTGATGATCGTATCAAGGCGCTTGATCTAGGTGCCGATGATTACCTCACAAAGCCTTTTAAATTAAAAGAGCTTGAAGCTCGATTAAGAGCGCTGATAAGAAGAGCGAATAATAGTAATAATAGTCATTTGATTAATGTTGGCGCACTAGTACTAAATACCACAGAGCGTTTGATTAGCGCGCATGGCAAAATGATTGCCTTTTCTAAAAGAGAGTTTGGCGTGTTAGAACTTTTAATGCTTAGAAATGGCCGTGCTGTTAGCAAAGAAGCATTGATTGAAAACTTGTACAACTGGTCTGAAGAGGTCAGTACAAATGCGATCGAAGTTTACATTTTTCGTGTTAGAAAAAAGCTAGAACCATATGATATTCATATTAACAATATTAGCGGCTTAGGTTATATGTTAGAAGATAGTCAATTAGAAAATAATCGAAAATGAGTAAAGCCTATTCAATTCGCAGCCAACTACTTAAGTGGTTATTAATGCCGATGTTATTGTTGCTTTTGCTTGATTCATCAGTGCTTTATCATTATGCAAATAAGCTTATGCAAGACTCATTAGACAATGAGCTAATAAGCACGGCAGGTGAAATTATTGAGCTTTTAGGGGTAAATAGTAAAAATAAAATCACCGATTTAGATGAGGATGCAAAGCAAGATTTACTTAAAAATCCAACAGATAAAACTTTTTATAGTGTGCTAGATGCCTCAGGAAGAGTATTGATTGGAGAGCCAAAGTTAAAATACTTAGATACCAAGCATGGTTTTCTTTCAAAAACTAAACCAAAACATTATTACAGTGAGATTGATAAGCAAAAAATCCGTGTAGTTCTGGTGCCTGCAAGAGTTTTCGTTGCTGGTGAAGAGCTTAATGTGTTCATACAAGTGGCAGAGACTCTAAACAAGCGCTCTCAATTTAGGCGGAAAATTTTGGCATGGATTTTAGCGCCACAAATTGTATTAATTATTACAGCCAGTTTATTACTGAGGATAGGCATTAAAAAAAGTTTAAAGCCTTTGTCGATTATTGATAATGAGTTGGCACAACGATCTGCTCAAGACCTTAAGCCAATACTATTAAATAGCGTACCGTTAGAGGTTAGTAAGCTTGTTAACTCGCTGAATGGGCTTATTGATAAGCTTAACCAAGCCATACACTCGCAGAATAGATTTATTGCTGATGCAGCACACCAATTAAGAACACCCTTGGCAGGCATTCGAGCGCAAATTGAGTTGTCTGATAAATCCCAAAACTTGCCTGAAATTAAAGATAGATTGAACAAAGTGTCATTGAGCACCGAGCGATTAATTCACCTTGTGAGTCAACTGCTGGTGTTAGCAAAGAATCAGAAAGAAGCCGCTTACATTGTTAATTTTGCGGAAATTGATTTGGTCAGTTTTGTTAAAAACATTATTTTGGATTTTGAGTCACATGCTGATAATAAAAATATTGAGCTTAGTTATTTAGGTTTGAATGAAAAGATTCTGGTAAATGGAGATGCCGCGAGATTATATGATCTTATTTACAATCTTATCGATAACGCAATTCGTTACACACCAAGCACAGGAAAAGTACTTACAGGCGTCACTATTGAAAATGGGCATACCTGTTTAAATGTGCAAGATAATGGTGTGGGGATATTAGAAAGCGACCATGAAAACGTATTTAAGCGTTTTTATCGTGGTAACGAAAGTTTAGAGTTTGGTACAGGACTTGGCCTTGCGATTGTGAAAGAAATAGCCAACTTGCATGATGCAACGATTAATATTCAAAGCTACACAGCAAGTGAGGCAAAGAGTAACGTAATATCAGGGACTACAGTTACTGTAGCTTTCCCTTTACAGAACTAGTTATAGCAAATTACTTTAAAGTCTGCTTAGGGGACATTTGAGACGATTACGTCGACTCATATATAAAAAACCTAATGACTGTAGTTGCGAAATTATAGATGGCCTTGTTGAAGCAGTTTAAGGTGACTACGTTTAATTGCAACAGGTGGTATAGGAACCATTATCAGTAAGTGCTTTTTACATAAATACTGATGCTAGAAGGTGAAATTTAAGTTGGGATGCATTGTAAAGATCAATAGGCTCGTTGAGTAGTAAACAACAGGGTACTTAAAGTTTTAAATTGATAAGTGATAATTTAACGACATTAAGATTATTGAATGGGACTTGATGTGCTTAATTTTATTGATGCTAGATTTAACGACTTTAATTGTTTAGAACAGGTGGAGATA
>JAYTRW010000159.1:0-1644 GCA_043745985.1 Methylotenera sp. | reverse complement strand
TATTTGGTGCTAACCCATTAGGTAGTACGGTACAAGACCCACTATTAGTACGATGGAGCGCATCAGAACAACCTTTGGTTTGGACACCAGCAGCTACTAATAGCGCAGGCAGTTCTCGTCTAAATACAGGCACTGAGATAGTTACACAACTTAAAACAAAAGAAGCAATATTGATTTGGACAAACTCTGCGTTGTTCTCTATGCAGTACGTAGGTACGCCAGTCATATACTCAACACTACCTATAGCTGAGAATATCTCTATAGCTGGGCCAAATGCAGCAGTAACTGCGAATAATATTACCTATTGGATGGGTAGAGACAAGTTCTATATATACACAGGTAGAGTTGAAACACTACCATGCTCAGTACGATCCTATGTGTTTACAGACTTTAACACCGCTCAATCAGCACAAGCATTTGCAGGTACTATTGAAAAGTTTAATGAAATATACTGGTTTTATTGCTCCTTAAGCTCCACAACTGTTAATAGATATGTGTCATATAACTATATTGATAACGTTTGGGCTACTGGAACCATGACAAGATCTGCTTGGACTGATACTAAAAATAGAGCCTACCCCTATGCAGCTGGGTATGACAACAAATTATATTTACATGAGTCAGGTATTGATGATGGCTCTACTTCACCAGCAACAGCTATCCCTGCATTCATAGAGTCATCTGATTTTGATATTGATGAGGGTAATCAATATGCATTCGTGCAACGAGTAATCCCAGATGTAAACTTTGCGCAATCCACAGCTGCAGCTCCTCAAGTGATTATGACGGTTAAAACAAGTAACTTTCCTGGGCAGGCTTTTAATGCAGGGGATGCACGGACTGTCTCACGTACCAGCACAGTGCCAGTGGATCAATATACTAACCAAGTCTGGGTACGGATTAGAGGACGCGAAATGTCCTTACGTATTGAAAGTACTGATGCTGGCGTTACATGGCGTTCAGGTGCACATCGAATAGACTACAAACCAGATGGGTTTAGATAATGACAATTCAACGTACCCCAACACTAGTTCTTGCTCCACCAACCTATACTAAAGATTACATTGATCAAAACAATAGGGCGATTACTTCGTTCCTATATAAGTACGTGGTGGCTAATAGCCTATTCGATCAAACTGCATACCCAATGGTGGGGCAGATACAAATTGGCACGGGCACTGGATATAAGCTAGGTACCCTAACAGCAGGTAACAACACTACTATAGTAAACGCACTAGGCTCAATTACTATCAATGCTGGAACTCTATTAGCCACTCAAGCAATGACTTCTGGTACTACTAAGGACTTTATAATCCCTGCTAATGTAGTGCAATTTACCGTTACCCTTGCAGGCGTATCTACATCAGGAACCGATAATATTATTGGGCAGTTGGGTACTTCTGGGGGTATTGCGAACACTGGGTATCTAGGTCTAGGGGGTACAGGTGGAGTTTCAAGCGCGGGTACTCAATACACAACAGGTATTGGCATTCCTGTAAACCTTGCTACAGCAGTACTCCATGGGTCGATAACGTTTACTTTAGTTGAGGCAAGTACATTCACTTGGGTAGGCGTTGGTACCTTTAGTACCTCTAATGCTAATAACTTCATTGTCACGACCACCACTAAGGTATTAACCAGTGC
>JAYTRW010000158.1:0-1646 GCA_043745985.1 Methylotenera sp. | reverse complement strand
CTTAGGCAAAAACCTGGCCAAAATGATACTTGTTGTGGTTATTTTATTTTTCTTTTTTCGTGACGGCACAAGGATTGTGCGCGAATTACGTCACGTTTTAGAGCGCTTTATAGGCGCCCATGTGCATGATTATTTACATGCCGCAGGCACCACTACTCGCGCTGTAGTGTACGGAATTTTACTCACGGCTTTAGTACAAGGTGTTGTGGCTGGGCTTGGTTATTGGGTCGCAGGCTTAACATCGCCAGTGATGTTTGGCTTATTAACAATGATACTAGCGCTCATTCCATTCGGAACACCTTTAGCTTGGGGCGCTGCGGGACTATTGCTATTGTTACAAGGTGAAACTGGCGCAGCGATTGGTGTGTGGATTTGGGGTGCGGCTATTGTTAGTCAGCTTGATAATGTACTAAGACCTTTATTTATTAGCAGTATTAGTCCAATACCATTTCTATTGGTGTTGTTTGGTGTGCTAGGTGGGCTACTTGCTTTTGGTTTGGTTGGCTTATTTATCGGGCCAATTGTGCTATCAGTTGTTTGGGCGGTTTGGCGTGAATGGACCGCACACTTGGCTGAAGTAGCGTTAGTGAATTAAAAAATAATACACATATAAATACTTAGAAAGATAAATAAAATGGGTGAAATGCAATCAATTGGAACATGGTGGATGTGGTCGGGTTTTGGCCTATTTGTGGTGGCTATGCTATCTATAGACATGTTCGCACTAGGCCGCAAAGGCGCGCACAAAGTCAGTGCTAAAGAGGCGCTTGTTTGGTCATTCATTTGGTTTTCACTAGCGCTATTGTTTGGTGGTGCATTGTGGGCTTGGTTAGATCACACCTTAGGGCGCGCGATAGCCGATGCCAAAACGATGGAATATCTCACCGGTTACTTGTTAGAAAAAACCTTAGCGATGGACAATATTTTTGTTTTCGTCATGTTGTTTTCTTACTTTGCCGTGCCAATTGAATATCAAAAACGCGTGCTAGTTTACGGCGTACTAGGCGCAATTGTGTTGCGAGCATTGATGATATTGCTTGGTGCATGGCTGATTGCCGAGTTTCATTGGGTACTTTATGTATTTGGCGCATTTTTGCTAATTACTGGCATCAAGATGTTTGTTTTCGCAGACCAAGAGACAAATTTAGCACAAAACCCTTTACTCAGCTGGCTTCGTCGCCACATGCGTATTACTGATAGTTATCACGGTGATAAATTCTGGATTACTAAAAACGGTGTTCGCTGGTTCACACCAATGTTTTTAGTGCTAGTTTTAGTCGAATTCTCTGATGTCATTTTTGCGATGGACAGTATTCCCGCAATTTTTGCCATTACGAGTGACCCATTTATCGTATTCACTTCCAACATCTTTGCCATTCTGGGTTTACGTGCACTGTACTTTTTATTGGCCGATATGGCCGATAGATTTCACTTACTCAAATATGGCTTAGCTGTTGTACTCATGTTTGTAGGTACTAAAATGTTGATCGTGGAGTGGTTTAAAATTCCAGTTGCCGTTTCACTAGCGGTGGTCATTGCGGTGCTGGGTATCAGTATATTGCTCAGCTTGAAAAGTACGCGGCATATATCATCCAACTAGCAAAATGCTAGACAATAAAAAAGGGCAGAAAATCTGCCCTTTTTTA
>JAYTRW010000157.1:0-5407 GCA_043745985.1 Methylotenera sp. | reverse complement strand
CACTTATTTCAGCAGAAATCCGCTATTTAAATGGTAGCAAATTAGTCGTCGAAACCTTTATTGAGGTGGTATTGGTATTGTTTTTACGTAAATTAATCGTTATGCCAGTGCAAGACGCAGCACCAACATTTGCAGAAGTGGGCATGTGGGCGGGCGGCGCTTTTATGATGGGCGTGCTTTACGTACTGATTCGCTGGAGTCAAAAACAACCATCTGACTAAGCTTTAATTTAGCTTTATCTGTATCATCATGTTTTAAATTCGTTTTTGAATTACATACATGAAAAAAATCACAGATGCCATCATTGCCAAAACCAGCGAAGTCATTTTAGGCAAAGAACAGCAAATCAAACTCGCCCTAGCCTGCATCTTAGCTAAAGGCCATTTACTCATAGAAGATCTGCCTGGCATGGGTAAAACCACTTTAGCGCATACGTTGGCGCAGGTGCTGGGCTTACAATTTCAGCGCGTACAATTCACTAGCGATTTACTGCCAGCCGATGTGCTAGGTGTTTCTGTGTACGATAGAAACACGGCTAATTTTAAATTCCACCCAGGGCCAATATTTACTAATGTTTTATTAGCCGATGAAATCAATCGTGCCACACCCAAAACACAAAGCGCATTACTTGAAGTGATGGAAGAAGCTCAAGTGACAATAGACGCAGTCACTTATACCCTACCCCAACCATTTTTTGTGATTGCCACGCAAAACCCGAGCTCACAAATCGGCACTTTTGCATTACCAGAATCTCAGCTAGACCGTTTTTTGATGCGTATTACCATTAACTACCCTGATGCAGCTTCTGAACGCAAACTATTACAAAGCAATGGCGGTCGAGAACAACTGGCAAAACTAAGCCCAGTGATTGATGCTCAACAATTAAAAATGCTACAAAGTGCTTGTCATGACATTCATGTGTCAGATGCGTTGCTGGATTACTTGCAAGCCATATTGAAATACACACGCCAATCTGCACAGCTCAATGCAGGGCTATCACCTCGTGCGGGCTTGAGCTTAAAACAATGTGCACAAGCATGGGCAATGCTGGATGGCCGCGACCATGTCATTCCAGAGGATATTCAAAGCATCTTACCTAGCGTGGCGGGCCACCGATTGGTGAGCAATAGCACATTGACAGGTAGCGTAGACAATATCGCCCAACTGCTCAAATCTGTCGCTGTTTAAGCTTTTAAGTACGCATTCAATATGGCAAAAGGCTTAAACCTTTCGAGTGACTCCAGTCTTAAACCAGACTTCAGACTCAGCTCGCCAAAAACTTGGTTTCGAATTGCAATTGCTATAGATTCAACCACCACCTTAAGCCGCAGGCATATTTACATATTGCCGACCAGATTTGGTTGGCTGTATGGCTTGTTATTAATAGGCCTACTCACAGGCTCTATCAACTATTCCATTAGCTTAGGTTTTGCCATCACGTTTTTATTGGCTGGATTAGGTTTAATTACCATGCTGCATACTTGGCGTAATTTAGCTAATTTAAAAATTGAAGCCAAACGCGCAAATCCTGTATTTGCGGGCGAGCAAGCAGTTTTTGAGCTAAATGTTATTGATGATAGCAACCGCGCTCGCTATAGCATTTTTGCAACGTTCGCAGACCAAGAAACAGGTATCCAAGATGTTCCTGCACTTGGTGAAGGTGTATTTAGATTATCACTACGTAGCCAAAAACGCGGCTGGTTAAAAGCACCACGCACTACTTTTAGCACTGAATTTCCTGTGTCGCTTTTTCATGTTTGGGCATATGCAGAAACAGCAAATCAATGTCTGATCTACCCGAACCCAAGATTGCGTAGCCAAATACTACCAAGCGCAGATTCCGATGGTGCCACTGGACAATTATTAACCACACAAGGTGATGATGATTTTGCTGGGCATCGCAACTACCAGTTTGGCGACTCACCTAAACGTGTTGATTGGAAAGCATCCTCTCGTGAACAAGGCTTGCTAGTTAAACAGTTTCAGGGAGAAGCTAGCTCTACTTTGTGGTTAGACTTTAATGCAACGACTGGCAACAATATTGAGTTGCGCATCAGCCAACTCACACGCTGGGTGGTAGATGCAGATGCGCAACACTTGAAATACGGCCTACGTTTACCGCAACTCAGCATTCAACCAAGTAGTGGTGATGCCCATTATCACCAATGTTTAACCGCACTGGCGCTGATGTAATGGCAAGTCAAACTGGCACACAAACTAACATCAGCATACACGCCATTACTTGGCTGTTGCTCTCGTTAAGCATCACCTTCACGCTATATGCATTTAATCTAGAAAACTGGGTGCCTGCATTCTTTATAGTATTTGCCATTTGGCGCTATTTAATTGAAAAAAATAATTGGTCATACCCTAAGCTTTGGCTGCGTTTACCGCTAACGATTGCTGGTGGACTGGCCGTACTGCTGACTTACGGCTCATTATTTGGGCGCGATGCAAGTGTTGGCTTATTAGCAGTGATGATTTCAATGAAGCTACTAGAAACCAGAACAAAACGCGACTTTATTGTGATGGTCGTGTTAAGTTACTTCCTCACAGTTAACATCTTACTTTTTACACAAGCGATATGGGTTTTTCTCGCTTTATTACTCGCATTAACAGGGCTTACCGCTTGCCTCATTAGCATAAGCCATCAAAGCAAAAAAACAATCATAAGCCCGCAAATATGGAAGATTCAAGCAAAACTAGCAGCTAAACTACTACTGCAAGCTACGCCTATCATGTTGGTGTTGTTTGTGCTTTTTCCGCGCATTCCAGGGCCAATTTGGGGGATTCCACAAGATACATATAGTGGCATGACTGGGCTTTCAGATAGCATGGAACCTGGCAATATCAGTCAACTTAGCTTATCCAGCAAAATCGCTTTTCGTGTTGAATTCAAATCTACTATTCCACCAAATAACCAATTCTATTGGCGCGGCCCTGTATTGTGGCATCAAGAAGGTCGACGCTGGCAAATGACAAGCGACAGCATTCCGCTGCCTATGGAAACCTTGGAAACTTCAGGTGCAGCCACTGATTACACCATCACACTAGAGCCACATAACCGCAATTGGCTGTTAATGCTTGATCTACCTGAGATTTCGGCAAGCAAATTGCCTGTTGAAGCGCGAGTTAAACATGATATGCAGGTACTTTCCAAAGAGCCTATTCGCACGCGTATTAGCTATCAAGGTCACTCATATTTGCATTACAAATTGGGCGCTCAGTTAAGTGAACGTGAGCGCGTGCTGGCTTTGCAATTAATAGAGGACGAAAATCCTAAAACCCGCCAACTTGCTGCCAAATGGGTCAGCGAGAAAAAATCTCCAAAGGCAATTGTAGAAGCAGCACTCAAGATGTTTCGTGAGCAAGCGTTTATCTACACACTTGCGCCGCCAAGGTTAGGCAAAGAACCCGTCGATGACTTTTTATTCAATACCAAACGTGGTTTTTGCGAGCATTATGCTAGTAGCTTTGTTTATTTGATGCGGGCTGCGGGTGTGCCTGCGCGCATCGTAACAGGTTACCAAGGCGGTGAAATCAACCCGAATGGCAATTATCTTATCATTCGCCAATCTGACGCACATGCTTGGGCAGAAGTCTGGCTGAAAGATAATGGCTGGGTGCGCGTAGACCCAACTTCAGCAGTATCTCCAGACCGTATAGAAATGGGCATCGGAGCCGCGCTACCAGATTCCAACTTACTACCGTTGCTTTCACGTCAAGATTATCCAATGTTGAAACATCTTTATATGAATTGGGATGCAGTTAATAACGGCTGGAATCAATGGGTGCTGGGCTACGACCAAGCCAAACAACTCGCGCTACTCAAAAAACTGATCAACAAAGATATTGCATGGGAAGACATAGGCTTGATATTAGTCATGACGATGATTGCCTTGATGCTTTTTGTCAGCTACTTATTGCTGAGTAATAAGGGCATTGCACTAAGTCCAACTAATAGAATCTACCAACAATTTTTGAAGAAACTGGCTAAAGCTGGCGTGCCTAAACTAAGGCATGAAGGCGCAATTAACTTTGGTCATCGCGCGGCCAAAGCCTTACCCAATCAAGCCATTGAAATACTAGAAATATCAGCGCTATACTCTTCAATGCAATATGCTAAACATCAAGCTAGCAACACCGCGACTACAACGAATAAACAAACGCTAAACTTGCTCAAGCAATTAATCAATAACCTCAAAATAAAATGACTGAACACGCAGAAATTAAAGACCCGCAAACCACTGATCAGCACTATATGCAACTGGCTTTAGCACTTGCGCTAGAAGCGGCTAACGCAGGTGAAGTGCCTGTAGGGGCGATTATTGTGAAAGATGGTGTGGTGATTGGCCGTGGTGGCAACTCACCGATTGACACACACGACCCGACAGCGCATGCAGAAATTGCCGCACTACGCGATGCCGCCAAAAATTTGGGTAATTACCGCTTAGTTGGGTGCTCACTTTACGTCACCTTGGAGCCATGCGCCATGTGCACAGGTGCAATACAGCATGCACGAATTGCTAGGTTAGTCTATGGCGCAAGTGACCCTAAAACGGGCGCTTGTGGCAGCGTAGTTAACTTAATGGCAGAGCCGAAATTGAATCATCACACTGAGGTGTTAAGCGGCGTGTTAGCAGAAGCATGTGGTGCAGTACTGAGTGAGTTTTTTAAACAACGACGAGTAAAAAATAAGCAATAAAAAAACCCGCCTTAGCGGGGGGGTTTATTGCTTAAGACCTAATTAAACTTAGCATTAAAACTTAGTCGTTACCGCCAAATGACATCAGAATACTTAACAAGTTACTGAATATATTATAAATACTAATAAATAGTGACAAAGTCGCCATCACGTAATTTGTTTCACCACCGCGTACGATTTGGTTCACTTCATACAAAATAAATCCTGATGAAATTAGAATAAATACTGCTGAGATTGTCAGTGATAATGCTGGTATATGTAAAAACAAGTTAGCAATAATGGCTAAAAATACAACCACCACACCTACCACTAAGAACTTACCTAAGAAACTAAAATCTCTTTTTGTAGAGCTTGCAATACCAGCTAATGTTAAAAAGATAATACCAGTGCCAGCTGCAGCTAAACCAACTAACTGACCGCCATTACGTAAATGCAGCGCATGTTGAAGTAATGGGCCTAACATTACACCAAGCAAAAATGTATAAGCCAGTAATAACATGATACCTAAACCACTATTACGGTTTGCGGTAATTGCAGTTTGCATACCTATCGTAACTGCCATAAACACACCGAATGCGATAAATGGATGAAGCGCGATAATACTAAAATCAAGGCTCATACCAATAAAAGCACCAATCACAGTTGGAATCATGGTTAAGCTGAGCATTGCATAAGTATTACGTAATACTTTATTGGTAGCCA
>JAYTRW010000156.1:0-1651 GCA_043745985.1 Methylotenera sp. | reverse complement strand
TAAGAAATTTCGCACGATATGCATAGATTCCAATATGTCGATAAATAGGCATACTCTCGGGTAAGTCTAAATTCGCACCGAAAGCATCTCTAGGGTATGGAATTGGCGCTCTACTAAAATAGAGTGCATTGCTTTGTGCATCTAAAACCACTTTAACTATATTAGGATTTAAGAAGTCTGCTCTGCTATGTATTGCGTGACATGCCGTTGCCATGACCGATTCAGGATGATTGCTTAAAGTATTAGCGACTTCAACAATCAAAGAGGCTTCGATCAAAGGTTCGTCGCCTTGCACATTAACGACTATCGCATCATCAGGCCACTGCTGCGCCATTGCTACTTCTGCGATTCGATCTGTGCCACTCACATGATCAACTCTCGTCATCATCACTTGATGACCATGCTGTTTAACAACATCTAAAATACGCGAGTCATCCGTTGCTACGACTATTTGTTTAGCGCCGCTATTTTTTGCGCGCTCCGCCACCCATACCACCATAGGCTTGCCAGCAATATCTAGTAGCGGCTTGGCAGGCAACCTAGTGCTGGCATAGCGTGCGGGGATTACAACATAAAACTCTGGGACTTTAGACTTCAACTTATGCAAGCTCTTCATCAGTTAGCTTACGCGCTTCTTCTTCCAACATGACGGGAATGCCATCCTTAATTGGATAAGCTAAACCTGCAGATTTAGAAATTAACTCATTCGTCGCTTTATTAAAGATGAGCGAGCCCTTAGTAACAGGGCAAACTAAAATTTGTAGTAGCTTTGTATCCATCATTAAACTCCCAGTTTTTGCAAAATAAGTGTGATAAGAGATGTTTGACTTGGAGCGCTTATTGTCGCTGCAACAGGTAAACACCATGCATCACTCGTAGTAAATGTTGAACATTTTACGGCATCTTTTTCGGTCATTAGAATAGTTTTACCCATGAACTGCGTTAAATCTTGCACTGTAAACGCATGATGATCGACAAATGCCTTGCGCTCAAATTTTAGACCTAAATTAGACAGTTGATTAAAAAACCTTTCAGGATTCCCTATACCGGCAATTGCCACTAAGTTTTTATCAGCAAAATAGCTAGCGGGCTGCTTAACGCCTGAACCATCAACGGATTCAAAATACTCGCCTTGCAACTTCATGTTAAATATCGGCGCTTGCTTAGTCTCTTTAAATGTATCAACAAAAGCTGCGCCGTTACTGCTATCTACAATTGCATCTACAGATTGCAACCTTGAGAGTTTTTCTCGAAGTGGCCCAGCAGGTAATAAGAACTGATTGCCAAACTGACTAGTTGAATTGACCAAGGCAATCTCAATATCGCGCTGCAAAGCATAATGCTGCAAGCCGTCGTCGCTAATAATTACATTACACTGTGGATTCGCTTGCAATAAAGCTTGTCCAGCTGCCACTCGATTAGCGCCAACAAACATTGGGCAAGTCGTTCGTTTGGTGATTAGAACTGGTTCGTCCCCCACTACTTGAGGATTGCTATTTGCAAATACTGCCGTTGCTAGCTTTGATGCCCCACCATAGCCTCGGCTCACAATCCCAGGGTTATAACCTGCAAGCTGCAGCTGCTCTGCAAGCCAAATAACAAGCGGCGTTTTACCTGTTCCACCTACGGAAATATTGCCTACGACAATCAC
>JAYTRW010000155.1:0-5422 GCA_043745985.1 Methylotenera sp. | reverse complement strand
GTCTTTAGCACTTAAATCTTTATGACAATTCACCATCGCTGACATGTCGTCAGGATTTGCCGCTGAAATCGAACTTGATATCGAAGTGGACATCACGGTTTTAGATGTGCAAGAGGTTGCACAATTAGCGGCAAGCGCAGGGCTTATGGCTAATGACATTATTAAATAAACTGTGAGTATACGAATATATTTCATGCTAATCAGACATTAACAGTAATAAAAAGTTTATTCAAGAAAATTAAAGTCTTAGTATGCATGCCAAGACTTTAATCTGGTACTTCAGCGCTAACGCTCAGCCACAGGTATAAAATCTCTACGTGCGCTACCTTTGTAGAGTTGACGAGGCCTGCCAATTTTATGCTCTTCATCTGAAATCATCTCAGACCATTGTGCAATCCAGCCTGCGGTTCTAGCGAGTGCAAAAATAGCGGTAAACATCGAGTTAGGAATGCCCATTGCACGCATAACGATACCGCTGTAAAAATCTACGTTTGGATAAAGTTTGCGTGAAACGAAATATTCGTCTTCGAGTGCAATTTTTTCAAGCTCCATGGCCAATTTAAACATAGGGTCATCATGAAGCCCGAGTTCATCCAGTACTTCATGGCAAGTGGTACGCATAATTTTTGCGCGTGGATCCATATTGCGATAAACGCGATGTCCAAAGCCCATTAGACGGAAGGTGTCAGTTTTGTCTTTGGCACGTTTAATAAACTCGCCTATGCGTGAAATGTCGCCAATTTCTTCTAGCATTTTGAGAGTGGCTTCGTTAGCGCCACCATGAGCAGGGCCCCATAGCGAGGCAATCCCCGCAGAAATACAGGCGAATGGATTGGCGCCACTAGAGCCAACTAATCTAACTGTTGAGGTAGATGCATTTTGTTCATGGTCAGCATGCAGGATTAAAATGCGCTCAAATGCTTTAGCTAACACTGGGTTAGGTACATAAGTTTCACATGGCGTGGCAAACATCATATGCATGAAATTTTCAGCATAGTTAAGATGATTTTGCGGGTACATAAACGGCTGACCCAAGTTATATTTATAGCTCCAAGCCGCAATAGTTGGCACTTTTGCCAATAAGCGATGTGCAGAAATCTCACGATGTTTCGCGTCACGAATATCCATCGCATCAAAATAGAAAGCTGAGAGAGAACCTACCACACCAACCATTACCGCCATTGGGTGAGCGTCACGTCTGAAGCCACGAAAGATATTACTTAGCTGATCATGTAGCATGGTGCTGCCACTGATGGTGTCAGTAAACTCTTTTGTTTGTGTTGCATTTGGAAGTTCGCCGTGAAGTAATAGGTATGAAACTTCCATGAAGTTGCAATGCTCGGCTAACTGCTCAATCGGATAGCCGCGATAGTAAAGTAGACCTTCTTCACCATCAATAAAAGTAATGTTAGAGTTGCAAGCAGCGGTAGACAAAAAGCCAGGGTCGTAAGTGAATACACCGTGTTTACCTAGGCTGCGAATGTCAATGACATCGTTACCAAGGGTGCTAGTCAGAATCGGCAGTTCTATAGGGGGTGCACCGTTATCAAATGTCAGGGTGGCTTTGGTTGCTTTGGTCATGTTGGCGCGCCTTGTAGATTAGTCTAGAGTTAAATTAATTATACTTTATAGCGTTGCATAATTGCTTAATCAAACCTAGCTAAATTACAAGAAGATTGGCGTAAGTTAAATCGCCGAAGTTAAGTCTTAGTTGCTAACATCAGTGTTGATAGATAGCACCTAGTATCCGCGCGCTTTTTGCGCCAGTCACTTCTGGCAAGCTGGCCGTTTGTTGGTTAATGCAGAGTTCGGCCAACCATGCAAAGGCAATCGCTTCGACCCAATCAACCCCGATACCAAGCTGATCGGTAGTTTCTATTTTAATATCACCCAATAAGCTTTGTAATTGTTGTATTAGCAATGCATTGTGTGCGCCACCACCACATATATAGACCTCATCAACGCCGCGACAATGCTGTAGAAGTGCGTGATGAATAGTGTGTGCGGTGAGTGAAACTAGAGTAAATGCAACATCTTCAGGGGCATAGTGGCTATCTATCAAATGCTCAGCAAGCCATGTATCGTTGAACAAGTCGCGCCCGGTACTTTTAGGTGGCGTTAGTCCAAAGTAGGGCTCTTTGAGCATAGCCAATAATAATGGTGCAATGAATTGTCCTGTGCTGGCCCATGCGCCATTGGCATCATAGTTTAAGTTTTTATGTTGTTTAATCCAGGCATCAAGCAGCATATTGCCTGGGCCAGAATCAAAGCCGATTAAATCGCTATTGCTGGCAAGGTAGGTGATATTGGCAATACCACCGATATTGATCACAGCGCGATTGAGTTGAGGATGCGCAAATATTGCTTGATGAAAGGCTGGCACTAAAGGCGCACCTTGGCCGCCAGCGGCAATGTCTCGGCTTCTAAAGTCGGCTACTACAGTTATCCCTGTTAGCTCGGCTAGCAGTGCGGGGTTGCCAATTTGTAAGGTAAACCCAAGCTCTGGTCTATGTCGTATGGTTTGACCATGGCAGCCAATTGCGGAAATTTCATTTGGGGATAATGTTGCGATGATTAGCAGTTGATTAACAGCATCTGCATATAACCTAGCCAATGTATTCGCCATCAGTGCGGTAGTTTCTAGCTCATTTTCTGTTGGGTGTTGCAGCGCTAAAATTTGCGTGCGAAGTTCAGGCGGGTAAGCTAAGAAGTGTGTTTGCAGCACATTGGGCTGGTGTGTGCTTTGAAATTCGACTAGCGCAACATCTACGCCATCAAGGCTGGTGCCAGACATCAACCCAATGAAAAGTGCGCCAGCCATGATATTTAGAGTGAGTTATTAAGCTTGATTATTCTAGTGCGGCAATATTGCTGTTCCCAAGCAAATCTATTTGCGCAGTTAATTCACGGCTAATTACATCAAACGCCACTTTATTCTGCCCTGTAATTGGGTCGGCTTTAGGTAAGGCGACGGTCATCGGGTCTCTATGTTCGCCATTCACCATAAACTCATAATGTAAATGAGGCCCAGTGGCTAAACCCGTCATACCCACAAAGCCAATCACATCGCCTTGTGCAACTTTTTCACCTCTGTGTAAACCATCAGCAAAGCGTGATAAATGACCATACACGGTGCTGACGCCATTTTCATGTTTCAGGACAATTACATTGCCATAGCCGCCTTTTTGACCAACGAAATCAACAACAGCTTCGCCAGAGGCTTTAACGCGAGTGCCTGTAGGTGCAGCTAAATCAACACCTTGATGTGCTTTGATACGTTGCAAAATCGGGTGAAAACGACCCGTACTGAATCCAGAGCTGACGCGCGTAAATTCTAGCGGTGAACGCAAAAATGATTTATGCAGGCTTTTGCCATCAGGTGTGTAATATTGCATTTCACCTGAAGCATCGCGGTAACCAACCGCTTGGTAAGTCTTACCATTGTTCACAAATTCAGCAGCGAGCACATCGCCTGTTTTTACCAGTTCACCTTCATCATAGCTACCTTCGTAAATCACGTTGAAGTGATCGCCACGACGCAAATCTGTATTAAAGTCAATTTGGCTTTCAAACATTTCAGCCACTTGTATGGCAACGTCATCAGGAATGTTGGCGTCATCAGTTGCGCCAAACAAAGAGCTTTTGATTTTTGCTGACTTTAAAATCGGGCGACTTTCTAGCTTGTGAGTGACTTTGCTGGCGCTATAGCCAGAAGGTGTTTGAGTAACATTAATAAACTGGTCAGTATCTAATTGATACTCTAATGAGATCAAATTACCATCGCCATCCGTTTGCGCTGCCATGTTATGGCTAGGTTTTAATGCGGAGGTGATTTCGCTGGCAACAGCATCGCTACGTATAAAGTTAATTGCATCTCGGTTATGCACGTTTAAGCGAGACAATAGATTGTTCAATGTATCATCACGTCGTACATGATCTTTATACCAAAAATGTTGTTCAGCAACATTTGTTTGAGTGTTTGCTGCGTCAGGCAGGGCAATCTCTTCAACGACGGTAGCTGTCGCAATAGTGCCGGTCATCGTTTGTGGCGCAACACCAAAAGCAGCGTAAATGCCAAATAAAGGTAGGCTAGAAATAGCTAGAATCCATCGCAATTTAAGCTTGCGCTCAGCTTTATTGGCGATTTGCGCTAAAATAGCGCTTTGCTCATAAGCTGGTATTAAATTCTGTTTAGTTGAATAATCAAATTCAGCGTGATGTTGATTAGGCTCGTTAATATCCACGGGCTGACCTCTAAATGAGTTGATACGGTTTTGGATAATAACAGAAAACTCAATTAGAACAAGTAAATAAACTGTAAATGTTAATCGCTTACAGTAAAGATTAAGGACGTAATTTAAGTGACTATAGACAACGTAAGTGCAGATATTAAAAAACAGCTAGCCGTTATTAAACGTGGTGCAGATGAGTTGTTAATAGAAGCTGAGCTAATAGAAAAGCTAAAAAAGGGTCAGCCGCTTAGAATTAAAGCAGGTTTTGACCCTACGGCGCCTGATTTGCATTTGGGTCATACCGTACTCATTAATAAGCTACGTCAGTTTCAAGAACTTGGTCATCAAGTCTTATTTTTGATTGGCGACTTCACTGGCATGATAGGCGACCCAACAGGCAAAAGTACTACGCGCCCACCGTTAACTATAGAGCAAGTGCAAGAGAATGCTAAGTCATACGCAGCTCAGGTATTTAAGATACTTAAACCAGAACAAACCGAAGTAGTTTTTAACTCTAAATGGCTCAATGAACTAGGTGCAGCAGGCATGTTGAAGCTTGCGGCTAGCCACACCGTGGCACGTATGTTGGAGCGTGATGATTTTACTAAACGCTTCAAAAGCAATCAGCCGATTGCGATACATGAATTTATGTACCCGCTATTACAAGGTTATGACTCCGTTGCACTTAAAGCGGATGTTGAACTAGGCGGCACCGATCAGAAATTTAACTTATTAATGGGGCGTGAACTACAAAAGCAAGCGGGTATGTCTCAACAATGCGTGCTGACCATGCCTTTATTAGAAGGCTTAGATGGCGTTAATAAAATGTCCAAGTCGCTTGGTAACTATATAGGTATCGCTGAAGCGCCTGAAGTTATTTTTGCAAAAATCATGTCTATATCAGACGAGTTGATGTGGCGTTATATAGAGTTGCTCTCATTTGAAACTATTGAAACGATAGCGCAATGGAAAGCTCAAGTGACTGCAGGTGAAAATCCACGCAATATTAAAGTAGGTTTTGCGCAAGAAATCGTTGCACGCTTCCATAGTCAGGCAGATGCAGAGAAAGCCTTAGCTGATTTTCAAACTCGGGCAAAGGGTGGTATACCTGATGACGTGCCAGAAATTAGCATTAACATAGAAGGCGAAAATGTCGGCATTGCGCAGCTACTCAAACTTGCGGGCTTGGT
>JAYTRW010000154.1:0-5427 GCA_043745985.1 Methylotenera sp. | reverse complement strand
ACAATGTTTCTCGGTTGATTTGTATATTCATCTTTATAACCTAAATAATATATATATAAATAATAACAATAATAATGTTGCAATTTTCTGTTGATAACCGATTATTTTTTAATTAAATCAGCATGTTAATGCTAGTTTTTTTATCTTGATAAAAACATATTCTACTGTGGACAATTTGTTGAGTAAAAAATGCAATTTACAAATAAACAACCTTATCCTATTTTTATCCACAGAAAATTCATAACTTAACTTGGTATAAATACGCGTAATTTATAAACTTTTATTCAATCTCAATGACACTTCTAATCTCTAATTACTTGTACTAAAAAACTAATATCACGGGTAAATGTTGGGTCGTTTTGCCTTAATAAATCAACTTCATCACAGGCATGCATTACCGTAGTATGGTGTCTACCGCCAAATGCCTCACCAATCTCAGGAAAACTATGATTGGTAAGCTCGCGTGATAGAGCCATAGCAATCTGCCTAGGACGTGCAAAATTCCGTGTACGCTTCTTGCTATACATCTCAGCGACTTTAATTTTGTAATAATCAGCGACGGTTTTTTGTATATTTTCCATCGTTACCTGCCTACCGCGTACGGCTATTAAATCACGAAGCGCGTCTTTTGCTAAATGCACATCAATACTGTGACCAGTAAACTTAGCCATCGCAATAATACGGTTCAGTGCACCTTCTAACTCACGCACGCTAGAGCGTATCTGCTTAGCAATAAAAAAAGCGACATCTTCAGGCAAGTTTAAATTAACCGCTTCAGCTTTCTTTAATAGAATAGCCACACGCATTTCAAGCTCAGGCGGTTCAACCGCAACGGTTAAACCCCAGCTAAAGCGTGTACGCAAGCGTTCATCTACATCGATTATTTCTTTAGGGTAAGTATCACAAGTAATGACAATTTGCTTTTTTGCTTCAATCAATGAGTTGAAAGCATAGAAAAACTCTTCTTGCGTCCGTGTTTTCTTTGCAAAGAACTGAATATCATCAATTAGCAATAAATCTAAAGAGTGATACTGGCGCTTAAACTCATCAAAAGCTTTATGTTCATAAGCTTTTACCACATCAGTGACATAACGTTCAGCATGCAAATAACGAATTTTCGCATCAGGATTATGTTTTTTTAGCTCATTACCAATCGCTTGTAGTAAATGTGTTTTACCTAGCCCTACGCCGCCATAAATAAATAATGGATTGTAGGCCGTACCTGGGTTTTCAGCGACTTGTATAGCCGCAGCGCGTGCTAACTGGTTCGCTCGACCAGTGACATAGTTATCAAGATTAAATGCGCTATTTAAGCCAGAGCTCACTTTGGATGGCTCATTGTTTTTATTGATACTTTTAGAGCTTGAAATCGCTTTGCTAATTTGACTGATTTTTGATTCCATCAAATTAATATTATTGCTAACTTCAACTTTAGCTGTAGATTTTGCAGTTGTTTTTTCTGTGTTATTTTTTTGATCTGAATCTGAGATAACAAAATCAATTTTAATATTGACTAACTCTAAATCATGCGCAAACTGCTCAATTTTTTTAAGAAAACGTTCTTTTACCCATTGCATCACAAAACGATTAGGCGCGACCAAGCGCACTGCATTACCCTCTACTTCTGCGTGTAGAGGTTTAATCCAAGTGTTAAATTGTTGCGTTGAGAGCTCTTGTTCAAAACGACTGAGACAAGTTGGCCAGAAATTTTCCATCTATCGTGATTTACCTAGGTATTTAGTTTACAGAACAGTCATTCTTGCAATAACTAATTGTTAACTATTTGTTTTTATTGTAATTAATAATATGATTTCATCATTAATTTCAGACAGTTTATCAAATACATTTTAGCTGGTTTATGTTAACTTATCCACAGGCAAATACAATCTTTACAAAACTAAATAAACGTTGACAAAATAGGTGGTTATCGTGTCTAATAGTGCCCTTTATAGCATTTCGCTCGCTGGAGAATTACATGAAACGTACTTATCAACCTTCAAAAACACGTCGCGCTCGTACGCATGGCTTTTTAGTTCGTATGGCTACTAAAGGTGGCCGTGCTGTTATTGCAGCTCGTCGCGCTAAAGGTCGTAAACGTCTAGGTCTGTAATTTTAAAGTCCGTTAGGGCTTTTATATTACATCGCAGCATTATTAGCGTTAGTTTTAATCGCAGTAATTTTTAATTACAGTATTACTAAAGCAGTTAAAAATAATGGTGCAAACATATAGGCTTGTTAAGCA
The DNA here is from genome assembly GCA_043745985.1 of Methylotenera sp. Lineage (GTDB taxonomy): Bacteria > Pseudomonadota > Gammaproteobacteria > Burkholderiales > Methylophilaceae > Methylotenera. Next base: position 3,185 of record JAYTRW010000154.1, on the reverse strand, counting down.
AGCCAAGATGATTAAAACGGATGATTTTTCATCCGTTTTTAATTTCCGCAATCGTTTTTCTTTGAAGTATTTGGTCATGCACTATCAACCAAATAATTTTCAACGTGCGCGTTTAGGTTTAGTTGTAGGAAAAAAAACAGCTAAATTAGCGGTAAGTAGAAATTATATGCGTCGAGTTTTGCGCGAGTTTTTTAGATTAAATCAGCATGATATTAGCCATGTTGACTTAATTATAAGAGTGCAAAAAAAGTTTGATAAAGTAGATTTTATTCAAATAAAACAAGAGTTCGACTCACTTATTAATAAATTAAACCAACGTGTTATTTTAAGTCAACAAAAGAGTTCGCAAGTAATGACACAAGCAAATGATAGCCTGTAAAAATTAGTGATGAACATAATGGCGCGTATACTGATATGGTTGATTAAAGCTTACCAAGTATTGCTTAGTCCATTCTTTGGTCAGCAATGTCGTTTTTACCCTACTTGCTCACACTACTCAATAGTAGCTATTGATAAGCATGGTGCGATTGTTGGTAGTTATTACACAGTACGCCGCTTGTTGCGTTGCCATCCTTGGCATGCTGGTGGACATGATCCAATTCCTTAACATTTCAAATACTTTATAAGATTGCCCTAAAAATCATGGATACAAAACGTTTAGTTCTGTTTGTTATATTTTCAATGTCAATTTTGATGTTGTGGGATGCTTGGCAGCGCCAACATGCACCAGTTGAAGTGGTGCAACAAAGTAGTCAAACTGTAGCTGGCACAGCAAGCGGCACGGCAGCTGTGGCTGGAAATATTGCTGTAGATAGTGATTTTAAACTTTCAGCGGGTCAACGCATTAGTGTTACTACAGATTTATACAAAGCTGATATTGAAACCACAGGCGGCGACTTACGTAGATTAGAGTTGTTGAAGCATCGTGCCTCAGATAACGTTCAAACCAACTTTGTTTTGTTGGATGATGCGGCAAAGCCAATGACTTACGTTGCGCAAACAGGTTTAATTGGTGCGGATTTACCTTCACATAAAGCAGTGTTTACCTCTGCTGCAACGGCTTATCAAATGCAAGAAGGTAAAGATGCCTTAGAGGTACGTTTAAGCTGGGTTGGTAGCGATGGTGTTACTGTGGATAAAGTGTACACATTCCATCGTAATAAATACGCGATTGATGTGAATTATGAAATCAAAAATGGCTCTGCAACGGCTATTACACCAGTGGTTTACTACCAAATCGTGCATGATAACGAGTCTAATCAAGGCTCTAAACTAATGCCGACGTTTACAGGTGGTACTTACTATACTGAAGCGACTAAATTCAAAAAACTGGCTTTTAAAGATATGGCTAAAGAGCCGCTTAAAGTGACCTCAAGCGATGGCTGGGTTGGTTTGTTGCAGCATTACTTTGTGAGTGCATGGATTCCTAAAGGTGGCTTAGCACGCGAGTTTTATACAGAAAAGCTTAACGAGCATATGTATAGAATCGGTTCAAAAAGTACATTAAGTACTATTGCACCAGGCGCAAGTTTATCTGTTCCAGCACGTTTGTTCTCTGGCCCACAAACTAAGAAATATTTAGTAGAAACCGCACCAGGCTTAGAATACACCGTAGATTACGGCTGGTTGAAAATGGTGGCTTCACCATTGTTTTGGGTGTTATCACTTATCCACGGTTTAGTGCATAACTGGGGTGTGGCGATTATTCTGCTGACTTTATTGATTAAAGCAGCTTTCTATCCATTATCAGCAAAAAGCTATCGTTCAATGGCGCAGATGCGCGAGTTGGCACCACGTTTAGAATCAATGAAACAAAAGTTTGGTGATGACCGCCAAAAAATGCAGCAAGCGATGATGGAGCTCTATAAAACAGAGAAAATCAATCCTATGAGTGGCTGCTTGCCAATTTTGATTCAAATTCCAGTGTTTATTTCACTGTACTGGATGTTGCTAGGTTCAATTGAACTGCGCCATGCGCCATTCTTTGGCTGGATTCAAGATCTTTCAGCCGTTGATCCTTATTATATTTTGCCAATAATCATGGGCATTTCTATGATTATTCAAACTAAGCTTAACCCTAAGCCAACAGACCCGATTCAAGCTAAAGTGATGACATGGATGCCTGTGATATTCAGCGTATTCTTCTTCTTCTTCCCAGCTGGTTTGGTGTTGTATTGGGTGGTGAATAACATTATCTCAATCTGGCAACAATGGTATGTGAATAAATCAATTCATGCCGCTGCGTTATTGAAAAAGTCAGGTGGCAAGCACTAAATCACTAGACACCATTGCCGCCATCGCCACTGCTAGTGGCGCTGGCGGCATTGGCGTTGTAAGAGTGTCAGGCTCCTCCGCTAACCAAATAGCAGAGGGCGTTCTAGGATACTCCCCTGCTGCACGCCATGCGGCCTATCTGGATTTTAAACAAGCCAACGGTGATTTAATTGATCGTGGCATCGCCATTTTTTACCCTAATCCGCATTCATATACAGGCGAAGACGTGTTGGAGCTTCAAGCTCACGGTGGTACTGCACTTATGCAGATTTTGCTGGCGCGCTGCATTGAGTTGGGCGCACGTCAAGCAGAGCCAGGTGAGTTTACGCGCCGAGCATATCTCAATGACAAAATAGATTTAGCTCAAGCCGAAGCTGTAGCTGATGTAATTAATGCCGCTACGGCTGAAGCCGCTAAAAGTGCTGTTCGTTCTTTATCAGGTGAGTTTTCGCAGCGCATCAATACTCTACTTTTAAAACTCATCGATTTGCGTATGTTTGTTGAAGCGTGCTTAGATTTTCCTGAAGAGGAAATTGATTTTATTACACAAGGTCGCGTAGCAGATAAATTAGCTGCGATTATCGTAGAATTAAATTCGGTGTTTGCAAAAGCTAAGCAAGGTAGTTTATTGCGTGAAGGTATCAATGTCGTTTTGGTTGGCCAACCCAATGTTGGGAAATCTAGTTTGATGAATCAGCTCGCAGGTGAAGAAATTGCCATCGTCACCTCAATTGCAGGTACAACTCGTGACACCATCAAAAATGCCATTCAAATAAATGGCGTACCTTTGCATGTGATTGACACTGCTGGCTTACGTGAAACAGACGATGAAGTAGAAAAATTCGGCATTGAGCGAACTTGGCGAGCCGCACAAAGCGCCAACATCGCATTATTGTTGATAGATGCAGCTC
>JAYTRW010000153.1:0-1661 GCA_043745985.1 Methylotenera sp. | reverse complement strand
GGCAGATCAATCACCGACGCGGTGAATGATTTAATGCAACGCATTTACCGCGACTTTACTTTTGACCCAGACTTTACCACCCTCGCCACGCCGCTTGCTACTGTGCTAGAACACCGAAGAGGCGTTTGTCAGGATTTTGCACACCTTGCAATTGGCTGCTTACGTTCGGTAGGTTTAGCGGCAAGATACGTCAGTGGTTACATAGAAACCTTACCACCCGCAGGTGAGGCAAAGTTAATCGGCGCAGATGCCTCACACGCTTGGTTCTCAGTCTACGTGCCAGAACAAGGTTGGATAGATTTTGACCCCACTAATAACCAAATGCCCAATACTCAACATATCACATTGGGCTGGGGACGAGACTACGCAGATATTACCCCACTAAAAGGCGTGATATTTGGCGGCCAACAACATGAGTTAGATGTATCGGTGCATGTAGAGTGTTTGATGGCATGAATATTCTGATAAAAGTTATTCGTGGCATGTAACTCTCGTTTCCAATCGCTTAATCAGCAAGATGGGCAATTCTAAACTTTATTAGTATGAAACAGTGAGGAAGCTTACCCACTGGAGAGTGTTGGAGTGAATAAAAGTTTAATTTAGGTGTTTCGAGTTTATTCTAACTTATCGTTGAATCATCTTCTGCATAAGCGAACCCAGTTTTCTTTAATTTAGCTTGATACATTGCTTTATCGGCAGAGTTGATCAACTCCTCAGACGAATGTCCATCTTTAGGATAAATCGATATTCCAATACTAGGACTTATAACTATATCTTGCCCTGATAAACGGCAAGGCTGCTGAATTGAATTAATGATTTTATTTACAATTAAATTAATATCGCTTTTACTTTCAATTTGCATTAACAAATAAAGAAACTCATCACCCCCATGTCGACTCACTGTGTCATCTTCGCGCGTGACATCTAATAAACGTTTTGATATGGTTTGCAATAGGTTATCCCCGACACCATGACCATAAATGTCATTGATTTCTTTAAATTTATCAAGGTCTAAAAACATCACTGCTAACGTCCAGTTATATCGTTTAGCCTGCGCCAGCGCATGCTCTAGCCTATCATTAAACAGTACGCGATTTGGAAGGCCTGTTAATGTGTCATGGAGTGCATCATATCGTGCAGACTCTTCTTGAGCCTTAACAGTGGCTAACTGATCTTCCAATCGCTCTCGTTCTACAATTTCATCTGCAAGTGCTTCATTCACAATTGTAAGTTGCTCGGCGACATCTTCTACCTTATCTTTGACAGCATCACTTTTTTCAATAGCATTTTCTACTTCTAAACTTGCCTCTCGATTTGCTAATTCTTGCTTGAGCACTTGGTTTACTGAAGATAGCTCCTCGACACAATCCGTTACATTGTCTTTTATAAGCTCGCTCTTTTTCAAAACCTTAGACAAGGAAATTATTTTTTTATTTGGATTATGTAAGTCTGAATCTTTACTTTTTTTCATGTGCTGAGGAGTATCCGAGTTTGAATTTAAAGATCAATGAATTTAATTTAGATTGCAAATACGTTTTAAATGGTTTTAATACAATATACAAGCATAAGGCAAATTAGCTCATTTACCTAAAAAGTCCATAGCGAATTGTAACGAGTAATCTCAATGCAGCTTATAGTGTGATGTATACTAAACAACAGAT
>JAYTRW010000152.1:0-1665 GCA_043745985.1 Methylotenera sp. | reverse complement strand
GCAGTTGTCTAACACCTGTCTAGCATTTGCCATCAACTATATTACTAATCAAACGTTGAAGCAAAGCGACTAGCTGTTCGACTTCACTGTCATTAAAGCCTAACAATGCATCTTGATTGCCTTGGAAAAGGATGGCTCGAACAGGTGAGAATAGGCTGGTAGCATTATCAGTAAGTGAAATAAGACTGCTTCTTCCATCGTTCGGATCGGCTTCTCGACGAATAAGTCCGTCGCGCTCCATACGAGCAAGCAGCTGCGCCATGCTTGGCTGCTCAACGTTGGCTAATTGAGCCAACTCTTTTTGTGTAAGCGGTGCGCCATCTTTTAAGGCAGCAAGCACAGAAAACTGGCTAGTGCTGATACCGATATCTCGTAATTTTGCATCAGCTCTTCGTGCAAGCGCTCTTGCTGCGTGTGAGATTAGTATTGAAGGCATAGTTTTCGGCTGCCAGTTTTCAGATAATCCAGACATTTATTTACTACCCTGTTTAAAGATAACTACATTATATAGTCTCCTATGCAATATGTATAGGAGACTATATATTATTCAAATAAAACATCATGCTGCACTATTTAAGTGAAAATTAAATAGTGCAATTATCATTATTTAGCACCATGTTGGTGCTAAATTTTGTGGCTCACAACATTGTTCATATAATAAAAAATTAATAACAATATGATTTATATGGATAATTATTGTTGTTCAATAGCTGGCATGCCGATTGCTTAGTACTAAGCAGCGAGAAAGCGGTGAGTTTTTACTAACCGCTAAAGTTTCAAAAAGATGACTAGGGTTCCGGCTTTGATTTATTTAAAGTGTCTGGTCCGAGAGTTGTCGGCCAATATACATGTGGCTACACGGAGGGATAAAAGCCCGGGAGGAAGCGTTTTTTATAAATGCCGCCTTCTCGACTTTTTACCAACCTAGGAGCCAGCCATGCACACTACAAGTTTTATCAAACGTTTTTCTGCACGTACTGTATTAACTGCCACTGTATTCACCGCATCTTTACTATTCACAAATCTATCTAACGCCGCCGCACCTTTAAAGGTCGGCTATAGCGATTGGCCAGGTTGGGTCGCATGGCAAGTTGCGATTGATAAGGGTTGGTTTAAAGAAGCGGGTGTCGACGTTCAATTTGAGTGGTTCGATTACGTTGCTTCTATGGATGCTTTTGCTGCAGGCAAAATTGACGGCGTGACTGTTACAAATGGTGATGCACTGGTGACTGGTTCAGGCGGCGCTAAAAACGTCATGATTCTTTTAACTGATTACTCAAACGGCAACGATATGATTGTGGCCAAACAGGGCATCAAAACGCTAAAAGACTTAAAAGGCAAGAAAATTGGCTTAGAAACTGGCTTTGTTGAACATCTTTTACTGCTCAATGGTTTAGAAAAAATCGGCATGAAAGAATCAGATGTCACTATTGTTAACACCAAAACTAACGAAACCCCACAAGCATTAGCTTCAGGAGACTTATCTGCTATCGGTGCATGGCAACCAAATTCAGGTGAAGCCATGAGTCTCGTGCCAGGCGCTAAACCAATCTACACTTCTGCTGATGAACCAGGCCTTATTTATGACGTACTAACCGTAAGCCCAACTAGTTTATCTAGCCGTAAAGCTGACTGGAAAAAAGTAGTTAAAGTATGGGACAAAGT
>JAYTRW010000151.1:0-1666 GCA_043745985.1 Methylotenera sp. | reverse complement strand
GGGTTCGCTAATACTTTTGGAACGGGCGGAATAGCCGTAGGAGCTTATGGTGGCAGCAATCCATATAAATTGTCGGGCATTCCCAATCAGCCATATATCTACAACCTAACCGTGCCTGCCCAGGCCACCGCACCAGGCACTCTCATTGTTCACATAAAAGCAAAAGCATCTAATTGATCTGCTTACTCTAATTGCATCAATCATGAAAAAATATTTATTATTCTTATTGCTGTGGCCGGTTTCATCTTTTGCGCAAAAAACCTATTCGGTGTCAAATATTCCCGGGGTAGCAACTGATTATACTTCGCTGCAAGGCGCAATTGATAGCATACCGCCGGGAAGTACGCTGCTGGTTTTTCCTTCAGCAAAAAGCTATGGTATTGTTTCGGTTGCAAAAAAAATAACCATTTATGGAACGGGTTTTCTGTTAGATCAAAACGAAGCGCCATTTACCGCACCCAACCAATATGGAGTAGTGCTCGACGCCATAAATTTTAAATCTGGCAGCGATCATAGTTTTATAGGGGGTATTCAGATAATTGATGTAAGTGCAAGTGGTGGTTATCCCAGAATAGAACTCGACTCAGTTAATAATGTAACTATTTCGAGATGCTCTTTTTATATGCAGGGTTTTGGCCCCAATCTGGTTTATACAAAAAATACATATAACTGCAATTTTAATGGTTGCTACTTTGTATTGCGTCAGCCATCGGCAGGTTTTGATGCAAGTGGCGGAGGCTTGTATAGGGAATCAGGTACCGGATCGCAAAATCTATATTTTACCAACAACATTATTGAAAACCGGGGTCTCCTCAGTATTGGCTTGAGTATGAACCATCTTGTATCTACTGAAAACCTGGGAAATGTGTACTTTGACCACAACACATTTGTGGTATCGTTAGGCGGCTCTGACTTTAGTAATTATACCTACACCAATAATATCTTTTACGATACTTATCCGCAGCTGGTCGCGGTTCCTCAAAGTGTACGCATGTTAGGTGCTGCGTTTAATAATATTACTAATTCGCCAGCGCTGTTTAAAGGCGGTAGCGGCAATTTTTTAAATGCAAATGGAGATGAAATATTTGCCTATTCAACATTTGGCTTTCATTCTTTCGATCAAAAATGGGCAGTGCAAGATACCAGTTTTGCCAAACATTTTGCGGCAGATGGTGGAGAAGTTGGCGCCTTTGGCGGCAAGAAATCTTATGTATTATCAGGTATCCCCAACTTACCGGAAATATATGCCGTAACCGTGTCGGGAGATACTACTGCAAGAGGGCACGTGCTGGTGCGAATAAAAGCAAGGGCTTCTAATTAAATTTTTTTGGAGTTAAACAAGGCTGGCTTTATGCCTGCCCAAAAATACTTGTATGAAATTATTTTTCACCATCCTGATGCTTGTGTTGGCTAGTGCTTTAAAAGCACAAACATTAAATACACTTGAATATTATTTTGATACCGATCCGGGGTACGGAAATGGCAGTCACTTAGCCCTCAGCGGTACTTCTACCGATGCTGACTATTCATTACTGATGCCTACGCTTACTGCAGGCTTACATTCCATGTACATGCGTACAAAGGATAATGCAGGCGTTTGGGGAACTACTTATCAAAAACTTATTTTCATTAACAACGGCACTGCAGGCGCTTCAACCATTACAAC
>JAYTRW010000150.1:0-1675 GCA_043745985.1 Methylotenera sp. | reverse complement strand
TTTAATATCATCATCTCCAAGTCCTAAGCGATTTCCGTATGCAAGCAAGTTTTTACTCGTTGGGTAAGTTTTACTCTTATTCAACTTTAAAGCCATCTTGCCATCTAATTCCGGATAAACATCAGTGCACACTACATCATAGACTGGCGCTAATGCTCTGGCTGAAGTGGGATTATCATAAAGCATGCCAAAGTTTTTAAGATGCGCGTCTCCATCTCGCAAGTAACAAGAAAGTGCCACGCGCTCAAACAACCTTCTCAATTGAACAACACGACCTTCCCCTGCAAATAGCTCAACCGCTTGCGCAATCATTTCGTAACTACCTTCATACTTTTGATTTGCTGTACGGCCAGTCAACACAGCCATGTCTTCAAAACCCAAAGCCGTACCATCTGGTTTGCGATCAAAACGAGACATAATAAATAGCAAACCATCATCAGAAAGCCAAAAATCTGGCACAATCAAACCAGCTTCTTTAGCCACCTGCATACAAAAATATTCGTTTCGCGCAAGACCCGGATAATCGTCACCCTCAGCTTTAACAATCACAGTATTTAGTGGTAATGCGGCATGTTCAGCTGGCATGCTAATAACATTGCCGTCAACTAAACTGCTACCAGCCAAAGGAACTAGCGCTTTGGGCTGAACACCAGAAATACCTGAACCTAATGCATATTGGTCGACTAACCGTTTAAAAAGAACAGCAGACGGCTTTGACAGCAATTCTTCTAAGCGCTCGCCACTATTCTCTGGTGGCGTTTCACCAGGTAGCGCATAGGTTAAACGCCCAATTTGATTGCTTCCAGCTAAATACAACAGAAACATATCACTTGGCGCACCCATGCGCTGCAAGCGTTCTTCAATAATATAACGTAGATAACCCTCTGGACGGTTCATGGCAAATACGCTCATCAGATCACCACTGGTATAGCTTTCTTGTCGCAGTGGCATCACGAGTGATATTGCTAACTCATCACTAACCCGACCATAGTTAAAGACATAGCGGCTTTCTTTACTCAATAAACCGCTCAAACCTTGCGGCGTATGAATTTCAAGTTGATGAATTTTATTGAAGAGCCTATCGATAGAGAATGGTTCAGCCATACTTATCCTTCATCTTTGAATATGGTCGAAAGCTCTTCATAGGCAACGGTATCTCTAGGACGCAAAGCTAGCTCAAAACCCAATGCATTAGCAATTCGGCAAAGTTCTTTTAAACCTATGTTGCCTGCGTTTTCTGCATTAGTTATGGTACGACGTGCCACCTTTGCCTGCTCGGAGAGTGCTTGCTGACTGATGTTGCGCGAGCGTCTCTGCATGCGCAGCTCGGCTGCAAGTCGTTCTATATTAGTGATGGGGTACATATTTTCATTTTTTTGAGCATTATAATGCGCATAATATACACTAAAAAACTAATTTGTGCATTATAATGCACATAAACATGCAGCGTTGCAGACAAAAAAGCAAGTCCAACAAAATAGTCTAAATCACCTAAAAATATCTATTTGCGAAAAATTTTTAAAACTTAGACTTTAATTTTAATCGCCATTTATACACCACTTATTTACAAGTGAGTTACTTTTAGAACAAGCAAAAAAACTCACAAAGTGCGCACTTCGCAATTGATATGCACCGAAACTGGCAGACCAATTAGTCAAAACGCATTAAGACTTAG
>JAYTRW010000149.1:0-5500 GCA_043745985.1 Methylotenera sp. | reverse complement strand
CGATACCGTTTACATCGATGGCGCGCAAGCCAATATCGTTAAATATAAAGATGGCTCCACTAATTTTGACGACTTAATGAGCAAGAGTGAAGAGTCACAAGACATTAAATTTGATATTGATGGTGTAAATGTCACTAACTCAGCCGTGAGTTATAGCGATGAAGGCACTGGTACCAAATACAATATTTCCAAGTTCAATCTCAAATCTGGCCACATTGCACTGGCTGAGCCTGTAGATATTACAACTAATTTTACAATCAGCTCTAATCAGCCTGAAATTGCAGCCAATGCCAATCTAAAAGGTAATTTTTTGGTAGATCCTGAGAGAAAACATTTTGTCGTCAAAGGCTTAGATGCTGCAATAAAAGGTGATTTGCTTGGTGGCAAAAATGTGGATGTAACACTCAGCGGTGATGTAGATGCCAAACCTGAGACGCGCGAATTTTTAGTGGATAACTTGAAACTGGTCGGTTCAGGTCAGTTTAATGATGCAAAACTGAGCATTGAACTTAACGCACCAAAATTAAGCGCTCAAAAAGATGAAGTTACTAGCAAAAAAACTACAGTCAGTTTAATACAAGAAAAAGCCGGCGATACCTTTAAAGCTAATTTAGAGTTAGCTGACATTAAAGGCTCGCCAAAAGCGCTAGAAAGCAGCGGCATTAGTGGCGACATCGTAGCTGTGCAAGGCAAACGCACAGTCACGGGTAAGCTCTCCTCACCGTTTAGTGGCAACCTTGAAAGCCTGATTTTTGACTTACCAAAATTGGCTGGCAACTTAGATATTAAAGATCCTAGTTTACCGAATGGTGGCATGAAAGGCCTGTTCAACCTTTCTGCGCACACTGATATTAAAAATGAATTGGCTAATAGCAAATTTAGTTTAAATATTGATGACACCAAGCTCAATGGCGATGTTGCTGTAGCTAGCTTTAAAAAGCCAAGTATCAAATTTAACTTGAATGCAGATAAGTTAAATCTAAATAGACTATTAGCTAAATCTAGCGCAACAAAAGTACCTGGTAGCGGAAAACCTGCAGATTTAAGCGCTTTGAAAAACTTGCTACTAGATGGCAAGCTGAACGTAGGTAGTATTCAATATGAAAAATTTCATATTTCAGGCCTTAATGTCGCTATTAAAGCCGATGGTGAAAAGCTCACTTTGAGCGGCTTGAACGTTAAAGTGGATGACAGCCAAATTAAAGGTAACTTTGGCATTAGCCAATTTTCAAAACCACTCTATACCTTTGATTTGGCTATTGATCAGCTAGATGTTGATAAATACGCCTCAACTAGTAAAACAGAATCTAAGACTAGCAGCGATAGCAAGCCTCTTGATTTAAGCGCACTTAAAGCCTTGAATGCTGATGGTAACTTGCGAATTGGCAGCCTTAAATACGGCAAAACCAAAGCGTCAAATATTCGTATCGACTTAAAGGCCGATGGTCAGAAACTAAATTTGAACCCAGTCGCGGCAAAGATTGATGATAGTCAGGTAATTGCTAATATTGGCATTTCAAGGTTTAGCGACCCGATTTACAGCTTTAACGTGAATATCGACAAGCTAGATGCTGACAGATACATCACAAAAAACAATTCGACAACTAAAAGTGAGGGCGATGCACCTATCGACTTATCCGCACTAAAAAAGTTGAGCGCTTCAGGCGAGGCGAAAATCGGCTGGCTTAAATTAGCAAATGTTAAAACTGAGAATGTGAATCTTGGTTTAAAAGCGGAAGGTGGTTTGGCGACACTTTCACCATTTTCTGCCAATTTGTATCAGGGTAGCATGAGTGGATTGCTAAAGGTAGATGCACGTTCCACACCTAGCATAGCCTTCAAGCAAAATATGAAAAACGTTTCGATTGGTCCTTTGTTAGTAGACTCTATCAATAATGATATGCTGTCTGGCAAGGGTACTGTGAATGTTGATGTAACAGCGTCTGGCAACACAGTGGGCGCACTTAAAAAAGCATTATCGGGCAACTCATCTCTAAGTCTTACCGATGGTGCATTAAAAGGCGTGGATATTGCGGGCAGCATCCGTGAACTTAAAAATAAAGTTAACATCCTTAAAACCAAAGATACTAGCGCCGATAAATCTAAGAAAACTGACTTCAGCGAGCTCACCGCCTCATTCACCATTAAAAATGGCGTAGCACATAACGAAGATTTAGCCATGAAAGCACCAATTCTAAGATTAGCTAAAGGCGATAGCCGTGGCGATAGCCGTGGCGATATCGATATTAGCAATGAATCAATCAACTATTTAGCCAAGCCAACCATTGTTAAATCGCTCAAAGGCCAGCAGGGCGGGGATTTAGATGCTTTAGCTGGCTTCGCGATTCCGCTAAAAATCACAGGCACATTTTCCAGCCCGAAATACAGTATGGACTTTGCAGCCATTGGCACAGCACTGGAAAAATCGAATTTACTAGATAAAGTAGGCGGCGACAAAGGGGCTGCGGTGAAAGATTTGCTTAATGGTGGCAACAAAGTGGATGCGCTGAGTGGTTTACTCGGGAAGAAAAAAGCTGCCGATACCGCAACCACTCCAGCAACAAGCGATACAACAGCAAAACCTGCTGAAGTCCCTAAATCTGCAGAAGATCAAGCCAAAGACAAACTTAAAAAGCTACTTAAGTTTTAGCATTTTAAATTAAAGTTCAAAGCTAAGCTTTTAAATGTTTAGTCAATTTAAACCACCCATTCAAGTTGTGTGAATTAATCGTACAACCTGTATCAATATGCTAGCTTCATTTTAAGGTTTCACTTAATGTCTGATTTCGCAAACCGTCTCATTGCTTGGCAAAAAATACATGGGCGGCACGATTTACCTTGGCAGAACACCACCGATCCGTACGCAATTTGGGTATCTGAAATCATGTTGCAACAGACTCAAGTTGCCGCAGTGATTGGCTATTACAGTAAATTCATGCAGCGCTTCCCAACCATCGCCAGCTTGGCAAATGCAACACAAGATGAAGTGTTGCAGCATTGGAGTGGCTTAGGCTATTACTCAAGAGCGCGAAATTTACACAATGCTGCCGTTACGATAATGGATGAACACAAGGGACAATTTCCGCATGACTTTGAGACGATTCAAACGCTGTCTGGCATAGGTCGCTCCACCGCAGCAGCCATTGCATCGTTCGCCTTTAATCAAGTACAAACCATTTTAGATGGCAACGTAAAGCGCGTAATCGCTAGGCACTTTTTAGTTGAAGGCTGGCCAAGCTCACCTAAGGTTGAAAAAGAATTATGGCTGCTCGCTGAAAAGTTACTGCCAGAACAAGGCATGGTAGCGTACACCCAAGGCCTAATGGATTTAGGCGCGACACTTTGTACCAGAAGCAAACCAAAATGCCACCATTGCCCATTGGATGCCAGCTGCAAAGCACTTCAAGCACAACGCGTACATGAGTTACCCACACCCAAGCCACGCAAAACCATCCCTGAAAAACATACCACCATGCTGATATTGCGTCGTGGTGATGAAGTGTTGCTCGAAAAACGCCCTTCCACTGGCATTTGGGGTGGCTTATGGAGTTTCCCCGAAGTTGAAAATAGCCAAGATACAGAAGCCATCATTCTGAATAAATTCGGAATAATCGCCGAAAACGATATTAGCTTACCCAATTTAACGCACGTTTTTACGCACTTTAAGCTGCATATTTGCCCACAAATGTTGCAAGTGGTAAAACAACAACCGCAAGTAAACCAAGCTTCGCATATATGGGTAAGTATTGAAGATGCCATTGGCGCTGCGATTCCAACGCCTATACGTAAAATTCTACTGAGCATGCAAAAGTAGCAAAGTCACTTTTTATAAACCTGACTGTTCTAAATCCAACTGTTCTAAATTAAGCCGTTTTAAATCAAGGTTAAGTAATTATTGTCAGACTAAGATAAACTTAACGTATTGAATACATAAACAGCTTATTTGAATTGTATTTTCAAACGAATGCGTTAAATGACTGAAGAAACCAAAACTAATGATGAAGGCTTAATCGCCTCAGTAAAAAATATCGCCGCAACCTTGGTGGCGCTAATACGTACACGCCTAAAGCTACTCTCTACCGATCTAGAAGAAGGTTGGATTCGGCTAGTTTCATTATTAATCACAGCCTTTGTCGCACTGTTCTGCCTTTGCTTTGGTATGGTGTTATTGGCCATTTTTATCATCGTGTTGCTTTGGGATACACACAGACTATTGATACTAGGCTCATTAACAGCCATCTTCATTACGGCTGGCATCGTAATATGTGTTCTCGCAGTGCGCGCACTCAAAGCCATGCCGCGCTTATTTGAAACAAGTATTATTGAGCTGGCAAAAGACCAAAAACAGCTCGATTCTGACCATTCAGTTTAAGAGATGAAACGGAAGCTAGCCTCGATTGCTGAACGTCGCCAACAGCTGGTAGCGCAAGCTGCGCAGCAACGTGTCGCGTTGGCAAAAAACATACAACCGCTGCAAAGTAGTTTGGCGCTTGCTGATAAAGGCTTAAACATCTTACGCTATGTTAAAAAGCATCCAATGCTCGTCATGGGGCTTGTTAGTTTAGTCGGCGTGCTTAGGCCAATGCGGGCGGTTACATGGTTGCGCCGCAGCTGGATTGCGGGTTTGGCAATACGTGGCTTGCGTGCATGGTTAACGAAAACACAGACAACAAAAACTTAAGGTACTTTTCATAAGGTGCTTTTCAAAAATAACATTTAAAAAGCATAATAAAAAAGCGGCCTAGGCCGCTTTGTTTATTTAGTGATACCTTGCTTGCAGTATTTTGTCAGCCAACATTTGAAAGCGCGGTGAAACGAATTCTTTAGTTTGTGTACCTGCATCTGCAATATTCAACAATTCTTCAATTGCAGATCTAAATCCCAACTCAAATAACCAGTAATCTGATTGATCAATCGCAGATTTTTTATCTGCGTTCACATCCTCACAAAGTCGCTCAAATGCTTCCATACATGCGTTATATTCAGCCATATTCACTCCTGATTTATGACACGGATATTTCATCATAGCAAATTTTAATTAAAATTTGCTAATCTTTACAACACCTTGTTTGTTGCTATTGAATCAAAACTGGCTATTTAAAGCTACATTGAGAAATTAAATCTCTCCCCAGCTTTCTTCCCACATGCAATGTTTGATTTTTTTACGGTTTGCAATCAACTCATCAATCGTTGGTTCATCATTCAATGCGCGTTTAAGCGCTAATTTAATCGCTTCGTAGTTGTTTTTGTACATATCAGCTTTATCTAAAGTACCCGCTTTTTCTAGTTCAATACAACCTGGATCAATCCATAACAAAGCAACGATGCATAAATCATTCACTTGGTCTTTAGGGATAATGCCTTCAATCACTGCATCCAAAATACCATCAGCAACACCTGCTTGTACTACACCGCCAAATAAACCTACATCCGTACTACCTTTAAGCGTAACTTTTGGCACCATCATACAAGCTGGGCGCACTAACTGGTTAATGTCACG
>JAYTRW010000148.1:0-5505 GCA_043745985.1 Methylotenera sp. | reverse complement strand
ATAATGCTTCAAAATTGATTGGGTTTAACAATACTGGCTGGAAACCAGCACGTACCACTAAATCAGAAACGGCTTCGCGTGCATATGGGAACAAAATGTTTGGGCAAGTAATGCCTACAATCATCTCGATATTTTCTTCTGGCACGTTGCGAATTTGGAAAATACCTGCTTGTGTAACCTCAACCAAAAATACAGTTTTATCTTCGATTTTTGAAGTAACAGTCACTTTAATAGCGACTTCGAACACGCCTTCTTCAAGCACTTGCGCGAAGTTACCTAGCTCAATGCTTACTTGTGGCTGCGTGCGATCAGTAAAGATTTGTGGTGCATTTGGAATTTCTAATGATGCATCTTTGACATAGATTTTTTCGATGCTGAAGCCTGGTTGAGCTTGTTCTTGTGCTGCGTTATCTTCTTGAGCCATGATTTTCTTTAGTTTCTAATTAAATAAAAGGTTAAATGAATAGTTTTTGTATTTTAGCAGAGTTTAGACAATAGTCTTTATATCGCCAATAGCGGATCTAATCCACCAGCCAAATCTAACGCGCGCAAATCATCAAAACCACCAATGTGACGGTCATCAATATAAATCTGCGGCACAGTGCGACGGCCTGTTTTTTGCATCATTTCATCTCGCATTTCAGGTTGCAAATCAATGCGAACTTTATTGATGTCAGTGACACCTTTGCTAGTTAACAATCGCTCTGCATTGATGCAATAAGGGCATATAGCAGTCGAATATATAGTGACTTTAGCCATTAATTTACCTCTTTTTCGGCATCATCATTAGCGGCTTTTTTATTGCTCGCAGCCTTACTAACAGCCGATTTTTTTGAAGCCGCTTTAGTCACAACAGGTAATTTAGCCTCAAGCCAAGCCGACAAGCCGCCTTGCAAGTTATTCACCTGTGTAAATTCAGCTTTACGTAAAATGTCACAGGCTTTAGCTGAGCGCATGCCTTTTTGGCAGTTAACCAAAATAGTCTTATTTTGATATTTTTTAAGCTCACCAATTCTAGCTTCTAAATCGGCAAGAGGAATATGTGTTGCATCTGCAATATGACCGTTGGCGAATTCTGCCTCATCGCGTACATCCAATACAAAAGCATTGGAGCGATTAATCAATGTCACCGCTTCTGCTGGGCTTAAGTTCGGCACGCCACCAGCGGCTTTTTTGAATGATGGCAGCAGTAACATAATGCCTGAACCGATAGCCAAACCAATTAATAAGATATTACTTTTAAAAAATTCCACGTACTTCCTCTCAATTATTTACCTTCATAATAACACTCAGAATATGGGGCTACTGATTGCCAAATTCAACGCCATTGGCACACTAAATTTACAGACTAACTTTTACTGACATTTATACTCATCGTTATAAAGTAATTTTACGTGTAAATGCGCTAAAATAGTGACATTACATGTGCATTATTCAAACAAATATTTAGGTTTAATATTTATGTCAGCCCCACAAAATATCACCCCAGTATGCTTGCTCATTTTAGATGGCTTTGGCTATCGAGAAGAGGCTTCAGACAATGCTATAGTGCAAGCCAACAAACCCAATTGGGATAGCTTATGGAAGCAGTTTCCACACACCTTAATTGATGCATCAGAACATTATGTGGGTTTGCCAGATGGCCAAATGGGCAACTCAGAAGTGGGACATCTAAACATTGGTGCGGGTCGCGTAGTATTTCAAGACTTCGTGCGGATCAACAACAGCATCGCAAACGGTGAGTTTTTTAATCATCCCAAGTTATCTGTTGCCTTAAAAAATATCCAACAAAATGATAAAGCATTGCATATATTTGGTTTGCTTTCTGACGGTGGCGTTCACAGCCATCAAGAGCATATTCATGCCATGATAGAAATGGCGGCAAAACAAGGTTTAAGCAAAGTTTATATTCACGCATTTTTAGATGGCAGAGATACACCCCCGATAAGCGCCACGGCTTTTATTGAGGCTTTAGAAAAAAAATGTACCGCGCTTGGCGTAGGTAAAATTGCCTCTATTAGTGGTCGCTTTTACGGCATGGATAGAGATAAGCGTTGGCCTCGGGTTGAATCTGCTTATCAATTACTGACTGAAGGTGTTGGTGAGTTTACTGCTGAATCCGCCATCACTGGCTTGAATGATGCCTATGCACGCGGTGAAAATGATGAGTTTGTAAAAACGACAGCTATTCATCAAGCTGGTGAAAAGCCGATTCATTTAGAAGACGGCGATTTAGTCATTTTCATGAACTTCCGTTCAGACCGCGCGCGTCAATTAACGCATGCGTTGTTAGCCGCGCACTTTGATGGCTTTCATAGGCGCCACGTGCCAAAGTTAGCTGGCTATTTTACATTGACCATGTACGACAAAAGTGAAACTAAAGCGACCGTCATTTTTCCACCAGTGGATGTCAACAATACCTTTGGAGAATATATTTCCAACCAAGGTTTAACGCAGTTGCGAATTGCAGAAACTGAAAAATATCCGCATGTGACTTTCTTTTTTAACGGCGGCGAAGAGAAAGTATTTGCGGGTGAAGACCGCATTTTAGTACCTTCACCAAAAGTAGAAACCTACGATTTACAGCCTGAAATGAGTGCATTTGAAGTCACGGAAAAGCTTGAAGAAGCAATTCTAAGTAAAAAATACAATGCTATTATTTGTAACTATGCTAACGGCGATATGGTGGGGCATTCTGGCAACTTAGCAGCGGCCATCAAAGCGATTGAGACCTTAGATATGTGCATTGGACGCGTGGTTAACGCCATGCAAAGCATAGGTGGCGAAGTGATTATTACCGCCGACCACGGCAATGCCGAAACCATGTTTGACGTTGAAAATAACCAACCGCACACGCAGCATACGCTCAATAAAGTACCGCTGATTTATATTGGACGTAACGCCACGCTTTCTGCCAATGGTGCATTATCAGACCTTGCACCAACCTTGCTAACCATGATGGGCGTTGCTCAGCCTAGTGAAATGACAGGTAAAAACATCATCACTTTTGTTGCTTAAGATGAAGTATAGGCATTTTAAAGCCAGGTTAGCTTGCGCCTCACCGTATGTGTTGATGCTAGTTGTGTTGATGCTAGCTTGCATACCATATGCCAATGCTAATAAAAAGGAACAATCAAAACAAAATTTGAACGATGTGCAGCAACGTTTGGAAGCGCTGAAAAAGGAATTAGATAACTCGCAAGAAGCGCACAAAGATGCGGCGGACGCGCTGAAAGAAAGTGAACTAGCAATTAGCGCAGCCAACAAAAAACTGTTCGAAATCAACCAAAAGCAGCAAAAAAACAAAAAAACACTCACGCAATTAAAATCCGACTCCATTAGCACCAATCAAGCTCTAGCTCAGCAGCAAAAATTGTTAAGCTCACAACTGTATAAGCAGTACATACATGGCCAGCAAAGTTACATACAAATGATTTTGCAGAGTGAGAACCCGAACGAAATCGCGCGTGATGTAGAGTATTTTTCATACATTGCCAAAGCGCGTGCTTCTCTCATCAATAAAATGCAAGGCAACCTGAATAAAATCAGAAAACTTAATGATGCCACTGCTTCGGCTCTAAAAGAAGTTGCAGACTTAAAGCAAAAGCAAGTCGATGAGAAGCGTGCTTTAGAGAATCAAAAGCAAGAAAAATCTAAAGTCGTCAGCAGTTTGTCGCAGCAAATTGCGGCGCAACGTACTGAAATTAAAAAATTAACGCGCGATGAAAAGCGGCTTTCTGAATTAGTTAAGCGCTTAGCAAGAATTATTCCGCCTACACCAAAAAAAGCTCGCCCTAAACGTGAACCTGCAACAACCACGGCTACGGCTGAGACTCCAACAAACAATAAACCAACTAAAGAAGTGCTGGCCAACACTACAGAGCCGAGCCAAGAGTTTTCTGGTGCAAGTTTTGCGGCACTTAAAGGCAAGCTGCGCCTACCTGTGCGTGGTGATGTGACAAATCGCTTCGGCTCTAGTCGCGAAGATAGCGGTATTTCATGGAAAGGCTTATTCATTAGAGCTAACGAAGGTGCAGAAGTAAAATCTGTAGCCACTGGCCGTGTCGTATTTGCCGACTGGTTGCGCGGCTTTGGCAACCTGATTATCTTAGACCATGGCAATGGGTATATGAGCCTATACGGCAACAATCAGGCAGTATTAAAACAAGTGGGTGACAACGTACGGGCGGGCGATGTGATTGCATCGGTTGGCAATAGTGGTGGCAATCAAACCAATGGGGTTTATTACGAGTTGCGCAGCCAGAGCCGACCATTCGATCCACTTAGTTGGAGTAGAGTAAATTAGAGCAACTTAAATTAGAAATTAATAAAAAGAGTTCAATAAAAAAGCACGTCTAAGCGTGCTTTTTTATTGAATAGCGATATTGCTGCTACTTAGAATTTTATTACTTAGCTGCTGCAGGAGCTGCTGGTGCCGCTTCAGTAGTCGTTGCTGCTGCCGCAGCATCAACCGCCGCTGCGTCAAGTGTAATGCCTGGAACGCGCTCTTCAGCCGTTGGCTCATAGCCGCCTGGGCCTGATGCTGCTGCTACTGGAGCCGGAGCCTCAACAGCTGAGTTTGGTACAGGTGCTGGAGCTTCAACTGGTGCAGCCGCTTTTTCACCACAAGCTACCAACAATAAACTTGTAACACTAGCTACCAACAAAGAACGTAAAAGTACTGACATAGTATTTCCTTTTTTTATATTTAAAAAAATCAAAAACCCTTGAACGAAACAAGCTTCAAGGATTTAAATAGCCTGCTGAATTCGCAAGCGTTCATTTTAACTCAACTTTAATTGTTTGTAATTAAATAGTTAACCACACTATCTTTCAAAGTTATTTATGCTGGAATGCGCAAAGATTGACCTGGGTAAATTTTATCCGGGCTGCTTAACATCGGCTTATTCGCTTCAAAGATTTTCATATAATCACTGGCATTACCATATTGCGCTTTAGCAATATGAGACAGCGTGTTACCACTTACTACCGTATAAAATACTGGCTCACTAGCCGCTTCCACAACACCCAACTGATCTTGCACATTTTCTATACCTGCAACATTACCGCAGCAAAGCAAGATTTTCTCTTTGTCCTCTTGTGTTGCAGCCATGCCTTGCACAATCACCGTGGCTGACGCGCCATCAAAGCCAATCACCAAGTCTTGCGCAGTTAAATTCATTTTTGCCACGTAAGCTGCAATAGCATTAGCCGCAGCCTCATTTGCAGCGTCAACATTGACTGGTGTTGGGTCTGCTTTTGCAACCACTTCAGCGGCTTTTGCATCACCAATACCTAATAATTTCTCACCTGCATTTTTAATAAATGAAAACATACCCATTTCGTTTCTCCTCAAGTAAAGTAACATCCAATAAAAATAAATCAATTTGACAATCTATACCCCAATATATGCATGGTCAACTTTAGCACGATGAATTCACACTTGTTTACAATTACCACCTAAATTCATTTAAAGAGATGCTTGAGCCAGCGATATTTGCGCCC
>JAYTRW010000147.1:0-5566 GCA_043745985.1 Methylotenera sp. | reverse complement strand
ATTGTTATTGTTATTGTTATTGTTATTGTTATTGTTATTGTTATTGTTATTGTTATTGTTATTGTTATTGTTATTGTTATTGTTATTGTTATTATTTTATACTGCTGCGAATAATACGATTATCGGGACAGTTAATCAATAAGCACATGTTTTATTTGGATAATTCAGGCTAACATTAACAATAGTTTACATTGCGAGCGCAATTCTACTTGATACAGACCAAGCTTACTGTCACTCAAATGGGTAGGAGTTATGCGTAAACACACTAAAATAAGCTGTGATGAATCACTTTTTTCACCTGTCGTTTAAAAAAACTGTTGTAAAAATCTGTTGGTTTAGTATTTAAGTTGATTGATAATAGTACTCTTGCTTAATAAATCAACATTTTAATGTCAACTCCTAATGGCAGTAAAACAAAGCTACCCGCAATTACTTTAGCCGCACTTGGCGTGGTATTTGGGGATATAGGTACAAGCCCTTTATACACAATCAAAGAGGTATTCTCTGTAGGCACTCACCCTGTGCCGCTCACCGAAGCTAATATGTATGGCATATTATCGCTGATTGTTTGGGCGCTCATCATGGTGGTATCGGTCAAATATGTTGCATTTATTATGCGAGCAGATAACCGCGGTGAAGGCGGTATTATGGCTTTGCTTGCCTTAGCAAGCCACAACGCTGGTAGTAATATCAAGAAGCAACATACCATTATGTTGCTAGGCATTCTAGGCGCATGTATGTTTTATGCAGACGGCATGATTACACCCGCTATTTCAGTACTGTCTGCGGTTGAAGGGCTTGAGCTTGCGGCACCGATTCTGCATCCACTCATATTACCGATTACATTGGTGGTTCTTTTTGCTTTATTTTGGGCGCAAAGTAAAGGCACTGCATTGGTTGGTGCATTTTTTGGCCCAATCATGTTGCTGTGGTTTGGTACCTTAGGGGTACTAGGCGTACAAAGTATCATGCAGAATCCAAGTATCCTGCATGCATTAAACCCTATATATGCTATTCACTTTTTTACAGTTAGTCCGTGGATTGCGTTTGTCGCACTTGGTGCTGTAGTGCTTGCAGTGACTGGCGCTGAGGCCTTATATGCAGACATGGGACATTTTGGACGCCTTCCTATTCGCCTAGCTTGGTTTGGTTTGGTTTTACCCGCTTTAATTTTAAATTACTTTGGACAAGGCGCGCTCATACTGCAACATCCCGAAGCGGTTAAGAATCCATTTTACTTACTTGCTCCAGAATGGATGCTTTTTCCACTCATCATATTAGCGACACTTGCTGCGGTCATTGCCTCGCAAGCTGTAATTACCGGCGCATTCTCTGTCTCTCGCCAAGCCCTGCAATTAGGCTATTTGCCACGTATGCATGTTGAACACACGTCTGAAAGCCAAGAAGGTCAAATTTATATGCCACGCGTTAGCTGGGGTTTGATGGCCGCAGTGATGGGGTTGGTATTAACCTTTAAATCATCTGGTAATCTAGCCGCCGCTTATGGTATTGCGGTGACTGGCGACATGGTCATTACCACCTTGTTAGCCGGTATTGTGTTTCATAACCTTTGGGGATGGAGCAAATTGCGTACAGGCCTGTTAGTAGCTACGTTTCTCATAGTAGATGTTGCTTTTTTCAGCGCAAACGTCCTAAAAATTCCTGATGGTGGTTGGGTGCCGCTAGCCATTGGCATTGTCATTTTCACCTTGATGCTCACTTGGAAAACAGGTCGCGGAATAGTCTATACAAAACTTAAAAACGAGGCCATGGCATTAGACCCATTTATTGAGGCGATTGGCGCACACCCTCCAACACGTGTTCCGGGTACCGCACTGTTTATGACGCCAAACCCAGATGGTGTGCCACATGCCATGCTACACAACTTAAAACACAACAAAGTATTGCATGAAAAAATGGTGATTCTTACCGTTAAATTTTTAGACTATCCACATACTTCAGAAGAAGAACGTGTGAAGTTGGAAGTGCTACCGCATGAGTTTTACAGAGTTACCGTAAAGTACGGCTTTAAAGATGAGCCAGACTTACCGCGCGATTTGCAACTTTGTACTGAAAAAGGCTTGGTATTAGATGAAATGGACACTTCATTCTTTATTGGTAAAGAAATTCTGATTGCCAGTGGAAAATCTGGCATGTCTTTTTGGCGCAAGAAAATATTCATTGGTTTGTTTAGAAGTGCTGAAACAATTACCAACCAATTCAAACTACCGCCAAACCGTGTGATTGAATTAGGTTCTCAGTTAAAAATTTAAGAAAATTAACAATGTAACAACTACTGACAACTCTGCATTCAACCTTATACTAGACTGACGCGTTAGATACTTATATATTAGTCAATATAATCGTTTAAGCATTAAAATTTTTCAAGACTTAGGAACAAATATGAAAAAACTGACCCTCGTTTTACTAATAGCCATTTCACTACAACTCAACGGCTGTGCAACCACTACTCAAGATAGTGTATCTGGTGTAAATCGCTCGCAATTCATGCTGCTGCCAGCATCGCAAGTGGTTGCCATGTCTAGCCAATCTTACACACAAACCTTACAAGAGTCACAAAAGAAAAATACGCTCAATACTGACAAAGTACAGCTAGAACGTGTACGTGCTATTTCAAATAGACTGATCGCACAAGTTGGCGTATTTAGGCCAGATTCTATGCAGTGGAAATGGGAAGTCAATGTTGATAAAAGTGACCAAGTGAATGCTTACTGCATGCCAGGTGGAAAAATAATGGTACTAACAGGTTTAATTGATCAACTAAAGCCTACTGATGACGAGCTAGGCGCAGTCATCGGCCATGAAATTGCGCATGCATTGCGTGAACATGGCCGTGAACGCATGTCACAAGCGTATGTGCAACAATTTGGCTTACAAGCATTAGGCGCAATTCTATCCAACGGCTCTAGTGCAGCGGTTGGCAATGCCTCTGTGCAAGCTGCTAGCGTTGGCTCACAGTTGTTCTTTGCATTACCTAATAGCCGCCTGCAAGAAACTGAGGCAGATAAAATTGGTTTGGAGCTTTCTGCTCGCGCTGGGTTTAATCCAGAAGCTGCAATCACGCTATGGCAGAAAATGGGTAAGCTGAACAATAATAAACCATCAGAATTCTTTAGTACTCACCCTTCTGATGGCACTCGTATTGCCGAGCTGCAAAAGTTGGTACCGAAAGTAAAGCCGCTATATGAAGCAGCTAAAAAAAGATAATTAAACACTAGCAAAAATTAACTAGCTAGAAATTATTTGAAGCTCATATCAGATATTCAATATCCGATATGAGCTTTATTTTTGGTGAAAGCACACTTTAGGTTAAAATAACGCTTTTATTAAATCAACTAACTCTGAGAGCATTATGGATCCACGTCAAAATATTATCGAAGCGGCCTTTGAAGACCGCGCTAACATTAACCCTGGCAACGCATCTGCTGAAATTAAAGCAACTGTCGGTTCTTTAATCGCGGAGTTAGACGCAGGAACACTACGCGTGGCTTCTCGTATTAGCAATAGCCAAAACTGGGAAACACATCAATGGCTTAAAAAAGCCGTATTGCTCTCATTCCGCCTAGAAGATAACACTTTGTTAGACGGCGGCTGCACTAAATACTATGACAAAGTACCGCCAAAATTTGCCAATTATACTGAAGAAGATTTTAAAGCTGGCGGCTTCCGTGTGGTACCAAATGCAATGGTGCGTCGTGGTTCATTCATTGGTAAAAACGCAGTGTTATTGCCTTCATATGTCAATATCGGCGCTTATGTTGGCGAAGGCACAATGGTTGATACATGGGCAACAGTAGGTTCATGCGCTCAAATCGGTAAGAACGTACATTTAAGCGGCGGCGTTGGTATTGGTGGGGTATTAGAACCAATTCAAGCTGGTCCAACTATCATTGGCGACAACTGCTTTATTGGTGCACGTTCTGAAGTCGTTGAAGGTGTGATTGTAGAAGACAACTGTGTGATTTCTATGGGTGTTTATATTGGTCAATCCACCAAAATTTACGACCGCGAAACGGGCACTGTCACTTATGGCCGCATCCCTTCTGGCTCAGTTGTTGTTTCAGGCAACTTACCCTCTAAAGATGGTAGCTATAGCCTCTATTGCGCAGTAATCGTTAAAAAGGTAGATGAAAAGACACTAGGCAAAGTCGGCATTAACGAACTTTTACGCGGTATTTAATTACACTGGGTTTAATTGTGCTAAGTTTAATGCCTAGCTGGTATGCACAGTTGTCATAATTTCGACAGTTACCTCTTGGTCTTAGATACAAGCATTTAAAAAGCGCCGTCGTATAAATAGGCTGCAAGTAAGCGTTAAAAGGCTTCTGCAGCCTTTTTTGCGCCTATAGAAAACGAATTTTTGGTATGGCATAGACATTGCAATAACTCATTTAACTAACTTTAGAGGCATTTTCTAACTCAGCTTGAGTTTAGATGATCCAGTCACAATGAGTAATTACAATATAAAATTAATCGTGCTTTCTATGCTGCTGGGCTATTTTGCGGTATTACTTACCTTTAGTTTAGTCGGCAAGCTATATAAATCGCAAGTTGATGATAAAAAAAATCTACTGGTATATAGCAGCATCACTGTCGGCTCTAGCTTGTGGGCGATTCATTTTATGGATGTGCTGGCTTTTCCAGTCATTAAATCTGCTGGCTTCACCTTGATCTACTTAGCGCTTGCTTGGTTTGCTGCGGTTTTGTTTTCTGCAATCGTATTACACATATCCAGCCAAAAAACACTCCCAGCCAACACATTGATTCTTGGTGGTTTAATCGCCAGCACCTCTGCTTACAGCATCTTCTACTTTAGCATTGCCTCAATGGAGATTCAGCCTGCAGTCACATTTACCCCATTGATTAGCTCAGTTGCGTTTATCACTACCTTTTCGGTTACCTTACTCAGTATTCTCATATTCTTTTGGATTAAAAATTACTCTGACAAATACCAATTACTGACAAAATCTATTTTTGCAGTGTTAACCTCATTAGCAATCACTGGCGTACATCTAGTGTATATGGCCTCGATTGAAATTCCGTTAAATGCCTACAGTGGCACAAATAGTGACTCCAACACGCAACTTGATAGCACACTACTGGGCGTCACTATCGCACTAGGTCTGGTTTGCTTATTCTTGGTAGGGTTTATCGTTGCTATTTTTTACGACAAATTTGGCTACAATACATTTAAATTCAATGGTTTAAAAAATGAAAACGCTCAAGAGGCAAGTCGGCTAGCATTGGTCGACACTTTGACGCAGTTACCTAATCGCCGAGCTTTAATGGGTCACTTAGAAGCAGCCACCAGAAGATGCGATAGAAATGGTGCTAGCTTAGCGGTAGCTTTTATAGACGTGGATAACTTTAAGCAAGTCAATGACACTTTGGGTCATCAAGTGGGTGATCAGGTGCTGCAAAAAATAGCTAGAAGATTAGTCACCGCAGTACGTGGCTGTGACGAAGTGGCACGGATTGGTGGAGATGAGTTTATTGCCATTATTGAAGAGGTCGACTCATATGAAGACTGCATCACAGTGATTGA
>JAYTRW010000146.1:0-1706 GCA_043745985.1 Methylotenera sp. | reverse complement strand
ATAGCGTTAGTGTAATTGACACTACAACCAACCAAATACTCACAACCATCAAAACTGGTGACAAGAGCCGAGCATTTGGTCAGTTTGTTTTAGTACGTTAATTCAAAAGATTTCGCCATTAAATCCTGGCTATCGCTACAAACCCGATTTAACCATTAGACATAATATTTCAGAAAGCGTTATGTAGGAGGGGCTTGCAGCCCCGAAAGCAACGGTAAACAGATTCCGCAAAGGTTCGCGGCTGCAAGCCGCTCCTACATTAATACAGGTGGGTGGCAACCGTAAAGGTTGTCTTCGTGGAATAATGTGCTGAAGCAGCATTATTCCACACGAACGCCCTCGTGCCGAAAGGCCATTTCGCGACGAGGGCGTCGCTCCTACCCACGTTAATGCATCATCTGGGATAGCCCTGTGTCAACCAAGCCTTTGCTATCTCGTTAATTAAAATACAGATTGCAATGCATTTAATAATGGCACGTTCTCATCTATAATGCATTGTTGTTTTAAGTAGTTTAAATAGAGCCTCTCTTAATTGAGAGTTTTAAAGCCTCTCGTCACAGAGAGTCATGGAGATTAGTAAATGAAAAAGATTTTAGCATTGCTTGCGCTTAGCTTAAGCGTCAGTCTAGTTCCGTTCACCGCTGCGGCACACGGTCCATCACCACAAAAAGTTGAAAAAACCATCATCATCAAAGCTGATCCAGCTAAAGTATGGGCAATCGTTAAAGATTTTGGTGGCATTCATAAATGGCACCCGGGCGTAGCCAGCACTAAAGTAGAACAGAAAAAAGATGAAAATGGCGACATGGCTACTTTCAGAACACTTACGTTTAAAGATGGTGGCAATGTTTACGAGAAATTGCGCAGCATTGATGATGCAGCAATGAAAATTAAATATGAAATCGTGACTGGCACACTGCCACTTACAGACTACAACGCTTCAATGACTGTAGAAAAAGGCGACAAACCAGGCGAATCAAAAGTCACATGGGTAGGCCGCTTCTATCGCCTATACAAACTTAACCCACCTATTCCAGCAGGTCAGGATGACGAAACAGCCGTTAAAGCAATCACTGGTATTTTTGATTCAGGTTTAGCTAACCTACAAAAGGTAGCCGAAAACTCAAAGTAACTGGCCAGTTAACTGGCGCAGAAGCGGGAACATCTGGCAAAAAACCATGGTGGAAGTTTTGGTAAAGTGACGATTTCTGACAAAAGTGACATTTTTCGTCAATCAAATCAAGAAAAAGCGGGGGAAACCCCGCTTTTTTTATTGCTTTAAATAAAATGATGCGGCCTTTGCAAGAATGCATTTTCGTAATAAAACTTATAAACTCGTTATTCCGTCACAGGACGGAATCCAGCCATGGCTAAACATTAAAGCATTAATTTACAATCACTTACATTGAAATCTGACTGGATACCATCCTCCGCTGGTATGACGAGGTGTTGATAATTCTGCTAAAAATACAATTAAACTCTAGTTCGTGCAAATGAATCAATAGATAAAAGCACGCATTTCAAGAAAGTTGGCATAGCTATTGCTTAATGTATTCCAAGCACCGCAACACCTAGTGCTTAAGGTGTAGTGCAAAAATTTTAATTTTTAATATAAAGGAAATGAAAATGAAACAAATTCAAAAGGGTTTTACCTTAATCGAGTTGATGATTGTGATCGCAATTATTGGTATTTTGGCAGCAGTTGC
>JAYTRW010000145.1:0-1707 GCA_043745985.1 Methylotenera sp. | reverse complement strand
GTTCATTGATGGTCAGGTCAATTCTCAAGGTAGGGTCGTTCCTAACTTAATTTTCGGTAGCACTCCCGTCACCAATTTATTTAAACTAGTTGATGATTTGACTAGCTTAGCTGGTGGTACTGCGACTATTTTTGTAAAAGATGGTCACGATTTTGTACGAGTTTCCACCAATGTTTTAAAAGCCAATATGTCTAGAGCAACAGGTACCATATTAAATCCTAAGAGCAAGGCTTTTACAGCGCTTAGTCAAGGGAAGGCATTTCATGGTGTTGTTGATATTCTAGATGAGCCCTATATCACGCGCTACGACCCTATGTATGATGCTAAGGGCGCTGTGATAGGGGCTTATTACGTTGGCTACAAAGTCGATATGAAAGTGATTCGCGATGCCGTGCGCAACAAGCGCCAGCTAAAAAGTGGTTTTGCTATGGTACTTGATGGCAACAATAATGTTCGGTTTCATTCAGCCCATGTACCACTTACTGAGGCAGAGCACTTATTTCATGTGCAACCTGCAGATTGGAAATTTGTCACAGAAGAAATTCCTAACTGGGGATTCAAAGTGGTGGTTGCCTATCCATTAAGTGAAGCTCGTTCAATTGGCTTAGCACACTCGTGGGTCTTTATCATCACAGTTGTGGTACTGGGTGCAATGCTGCTAGCGATAATTTTATGGCAGTTGCGACGTTTGATCGTTAATCCAATTGGAGGCGATCCCGCTCTGGCTATTGATGTAGTGAAACGTATTGCAAATGGGGATTTCGAAAATGATGGTTTGGAAGCTAAACCCAATACTCTCATGTCCAACGTACTCAATATGCGCCATAAGTTACGCGAGAGTATCACTGCCTTGCGAGAAAGCTCCGAGAGCATACTGCTCTCAGCTAGAGTGTTTGAGCATGCGCATGATGGCATACTCATCACTGATGTTGACATGAATATTGTAAGAATCAACCCTGCTTTTACTAGAATTACTGGCTATAGCCTTGAAGTAGTGCTTGGCGCTAAGCCTAAGGATATCGGATTTGTCAATAATGACCCTCAGTTTTTTGAGAAAATACAGCGAGACTCTGAATATGCTGGTGAATGGCGGGGTGAAGCAAAAAACCTAAGTGATAAAGGTGAAAGCTATGACGTTTGGATAGACATTTTTGCCGTTCGTGATGATACACAAACGATTACCAACTTTGTTTGTTTATTTTCTGACATTTCTGAGAGTAAGCAGGCTGCGAATGAAATTGAGCATTTAGCTTTTTATGATTCACTGACGCATTTAGCCAATCGACGCATGCTGATTGACAAATTAAAGCGTGCATTTTTTGCTAGTAAGCGTACTGGCAGAGATGGCGCTTTGCTATTTATTGATCTTGACCATTTTAAAACACTTAATGACACACTAGGTCATGCGTTTGGTGACTTACTATTGCAGCAGGTGGCCTCACGATTAACAGAATGTTTGCGCGGAGGCGATACGGTAGCAAGGGTAGCACGCTTAGGCGGCGACGAATTTGTTGTCATGCTTGAAGATCTGAGCAGCCATTCAATAGAAGCTGCTGCGCAGGCTGAGGCCGTCGGTCAAAAAATTCTGGCAGCGCTTAATCAGCCGTACCAACTTGCTATACATGAATACCACAGCACGGTCAGTATTGGCGTAGCATTATTTGGAGATCATGTGGATGCCCAAGATGACTTAGTTAAACATGCTGA
>JAYTRW010000144.1:0-1709 GCA_043745985.1 Methylotenera sp. | reverse complement strand
TTGATTTACATCAAATGCCGTAGCGACCTTGGTATCGCTAGTTTCATCATTGCTGAGCGCTTGTAGCTGCAATGTTAATTCAGCTAATTTGGCATCTTGCGCTACGTTATGTTCTAAAAGAATCTGCAGCGCTTTACACATCGCTTCATGATTAAACTTATCATTATCGTCAATCACTGCATAAGCCGTGAAGCTGGCATTTTTGCTAGCCTCTTCTTTATTGGCTTTTTCTTCTTCTAAAATCCGTGCGGGTATACCAACGGCTGTGGCATTAGCCGGCACATTTTTTACTACAACCGCATTTGAGCCGATTTTCGCGCCAGCACCTACTGTAATCGGGCCCAGTACTTTTGCACCAGCGCCAATGACAACGCCATTTTCAAGTGTAGGGTGACGTTTGCCTTTGTTCCATGAAGTACCGCCAAGTGTTACGCCGTGGTAAAGCGTACAGTCATCACCAATCACAGCGGTTTCACCAACGACTACGCCCATGCCGTGGTCAATAAATACACGACGGCCGATAGTGGCACCAGGGTGAATCTCAATGCCAGTTAGCCAGCGAGCTAGGTGCGAATTGAAGCGTGCAAACCAATATAGGTGTTGCTTCCACAGCCAATGCGATAACCGGTGCATGAGCAATGCATGTACGCCAGGGTAGGTGGTGAGTATTTCCCAATGTGTGCGCGCCGCAGGGTCGCGCTCGAACACAATGGAGATGTCTTCTTTTAGGTGATTAAACATGGCGATATTATGCCATAACTTGCAATGGCGATTGCTTTAAAAGCGATGAATGTGCTGGTTTGATTCATGGATGATGAAGCAAGTACAGCTAAGATTAGATTAATACTTGGTATGTTTTTTTGGCTCTATCGTTAACGTTAGAATGCCTCTAAGCAAGTTCACTTCTTCTTTTTCTAGCTTAGCACGAGCGTAGATGCGACGTATACGCTCACTGAGTTTCTTTGGCGCATTGGGGTTAAGGTAGCCAATTTTAATGAGCGTATCTTCTAAATGTGCATACAAACCTTCTAGCGCTTCATTAGTGGCGTATTCGGTTGGTGTGCTTTCATCAAACTTACCTTCAAGCACAGCCATGCGCATTTCGTAACACATCACTTGTACGGCGGCGGCTAGATTGAGTGAGGAGTATTCAGGATTGGCTGGAATCATGGCAAGTAATTGGCAGCAATCTAATTCCGCGTTCGATAGACCGCTCATCTCTGTGCCAAATACTAAAGCAATAGGCTGCGAAGCGGCTATTTTACTCGCTCGCAGGGCCGCTTCACGCACATTCACAAGCTCATGTGAAATTTGACGTTTACGTGCGCTCATACCGATGGCTAGCACGCAACCTTGTAGCGCTTCGCTTAATGTTTCAGTCACGATTGCATTCTCAAGTAAATCTGCAGCGCCAGTTGAAAGAGCTGTGG
Source organism: Methylotenera sp. (assembly GCA_043745985.1). Classification (GTDB taxonomy): domain Bacteria; phylum Pseudomonadota; class Gammaproteobacteria; order Burkholderiales; family Methylophilaceae; genus Methylotenera. The sequence continues at coordinate 279 of JAYTRW010000144.1, read as the reverse complement.
CATGGGCGTCTGGAAACTTATCTGGTTTAACCAAATATAAATGTTTCAGCCCCATGGTTTTCATGGCGCGTGCGGCCGAGCCAATATTCCCTGGATGGCTGGTTTGGCATAGCACTACACGGATATTATGTAAGGGCTCGGCTTTTGCTGAATCTGAATTTATCGGGTCTAATTTTATTGTGTCTAGTTTTGCTGTCATGAAATATCACCATTAAAGTGTCATTTTATCATTCTAAACTCTGCGCTATATGGATTTTGAACATTTAAATCTTCCGCATG
>JAYTRW010000143.1:0-1710 GCA_043745985.1 Methylotenera sp. | reverse complement strand
AAGAAGGCGTGTGATTATTTTTTGGTTGGTACTTTCATCTTCACATACCAAAATCTTCAGAGGTTTTGAAAAGCTATTTGCCTGAGCTTTACTGATAGATTCAATGGCTGCCATGGCAGGTTTTTCAGCGTTTGATTCTGATGAAGTGATGGTTTCTGGGAGTTTACTTGCCTCTAGAGATGTGCCTAGTTGCTTAGTTTTCTCTAATGAAAGCACGAACCAAAAGTGACTGCCAACGCCTTCTGTACTTTGAAAGCAAAGTGCTCCACCCATCTCTTCAACCATATGCTTTGCAATGGTCAGGCCTAATCCGCTCCCACCGAATTTACGTGTTGTAGATGCGTCGGCTTGGGTGAAGCTCTCAAATACTTTATTTTGCTTATCTATGGGAATGCCAATCCCAGTATCAGCAATTTCAAAACGAACAGTCGATTTAGTATCGTCGTCTTGTAATACCGTTGCAGATATTGTGACGCTGCCCTCTTGAGTGAATTTAATCGCATTGCCTAGTAAATTGGCTAATACTTGTCTCAATACAAAAGCATCACCATTTAACGTTATGAGTGAATCAGAAACACTAGCACCTAATTGGATGCCTTTTGCTTTAGCGTGAGTTTGGAAGATTTCCATAGTTTCATATATAGCCTCCTTAGGGGAGAATGCAATTTTCTCAACCGTGAATTTACGTTCTTCAATTTTAGTAAAGTCCAGAACATTATTAAGTAATGAAAGTAATAACTTGGATGAGCCTTCAAGTGTTTTCAGTAAGTCTTGCTGATCTGTATTGAGTGGTGTGGTTTTAAGTAATGTGCTGATGCCAATGATGCCGTTGAGCGGTGTACGAATTTCATGACTCATGTTGGCAACAAATTGGGTTTTAGCTAGGCTTGCATCAGCCGCTTTTTGACGTTCTATCTCGACTTTATCTTTTGCTTCATGAAGACGAGTGATAAGTTTTGCGACATAAAGTGGAAGTAGGATGAGCATAGCAACAAGACTATAACCAATAGTTTTATGGGTCTCCCAATAGGAGCTTATGTTTGTTGCAAATATAAAACCGATAATGCTAAGCACCTGTGCATGATAAAGATATTTTTCTCCATATCTAAACCCATTACCGAAAATCACCCAAAGATATACCGCAACAAGCATTACACCTACGTCTGCAGTGAGTGACATAAATACTGATACGCCGATAATGTCTATCCATGCTCCAGCAAGCTTACGATATGTTGAACTGAATTTATTGTTAATAATCGCGATTATCAGAAGTACTGCAAAGAACTCGTAAAGAAAGTCTAATAAGAATGCAATATTTGCATTTGAATTTAGAGATAGACTAAGATAGCTATATGTGACTAGACCAAGAACTACGATGCCTCCGTAAATTCGGATAAAAGCCTGCTCAAGCTCCAAAGGCTCACAGTGCTTAGCAGTGTTTACATACCAGTTTTTAAAAGATGTCAGCATTATTTTACTTTGATTCCAACAAAGCACTGCTATAATGGTCTCTGCTTTTTTCTAGTAGTGATTTAGCAATATTGGCAAGTTCTTGCGTTTGTGCAGGTTTAGTCAAACAGGCTGATGCTCCTGCGGCTATGAGCTCTTGACGTGTGGTTTGATCTTTAATTGCCGTGACGACAATAATGGAGTGACATAGCTCATTACAGGCATTTTTAATTGCCTGTACAAACTGCATGCCATCCATTT
>JAYTRW010000142.1:0-1716 GCA_043745985.1 Methylotenera sp. | reverse complement strand
CGCCATTTGATGTGGCAGAAGGCGAATCAGAAATCGTCGCGGGTTTCCATGTGGAATACTCAGGTATGGCATTCGCGGTGTTTTTCTTAGCTGAATATGCCAACATGATTCTGGTGTCTATGCTCGCTGCAATCATGTTCTTAGGCGGATGGTTGTCACCTGTGCCATTCATACCAGATAGTTTCTTATGGCTTCTGGCTAAAGTGGGCTTCTTATTATTCTTATTCTTATGGTTTAGAGCGACTTTTCCAAGATATAGATACGACCAGATTATGCGCTTAGGTTGGAAGGTATTTATTCCGATTACTATTGTTTGGATTGTGTTTGTGGGCGGTATGATGCAGACGCCATATGCTTACTTGTTCCACTAATTTGACTTATTTTGATATTGACTTAAAAAATTTATGATCGCAAAAATTAAATCAACGCTTTCTAGCTTAATGCTAGTTGAGCTACTGAAAGGGATGGCGTTAACAGGCCGCTACTTTTTTGCGCCTAAAATCACGGTGCAGTATCCTGAAGAGGTGACGCCGCAATCAAACCGTTTCCGTGGCTTGCATGCCCTGCGTCGCTACCCAAATGGTGAAGAGCGTTGCATCGCTTGTAAATTGTGCGAGGCTGTATGTCCAGCATTGGCGATTACGATTGAATCTGAACAGCGTGAAGATAATACGCGCCGCACTACACGTTACGATATTGATCTTACTAAGTGCATTTTTTGCGGTATGTGCGAAGAATCGTGCCCAGTGGATTCTATTGTTGAAACGCGTGTGTTTGATTATCACGGAGAGCAGCGCGGTGACTTACTGTACACCAAAGAGATGTTGCTGGCGGTAGGCGATAAACATGAGAAGCAAATTGCTGCTGATCGTGCGCAAGATAAAGAATTTAGATAAATATAAGAGTTTAGGTAGAACCGAATCGATATGACCTTTTTTGGCTTACATTTTCAAGACATCGTTTTTTATACGCTAGCAGCGGTATTGCTATATGCGGCTATCAGCGTGATTACTACCCGTAACCCTGTCTACGCTGCCTTGTACTTAGTACTGGCGTTCTTCACGGCGGCTGGAATTTGGTTGCTATTAGAAGCAGAGTTTTTAGCCATCGCACTTGTATTAGTCTACGTAGGTGCGGTTATGGTGTTGTTTTTGTTTGTGGTGATGATGCTGGATATTAATCTTGATAAGTTACGCGAGGGTTTCTGGAACGCACTACCAGTCGCATTGCCTGTTGGCGGTTTAATGGCCATAGAAATGGTGATGATTGTGGGAGTGCGCAACTTTGGTGTTGATAAAGTCATTGCTCCGCCAGCGCATGCAGCCGATTACAGCAATACCGCAGAGCTGGGCCGTGTGCTTTATACAGATTATTTATTGCCATTTGAGTTAGCTTCAGTTGTGCTATTAGTGGCAATTGTTGCAGCAATTGCATTGACGTTGCGAGACAGAAAAGAAAGCAAATCGGTAGATCCATCTCAACAAGTGCTGGTTAAAAAAGCTGATAGGCTTCGTATATTGAAAATGGATGCAGTAGTTGAAAAAGCTGAAGATGCAACAAATACGCAGGAGGCTAAATAATGACGAATTTATCTGTAGGCTTATCTCATTACCTAATTTTAGGTGCGTTATTGTTTGCGATTAGCGTGATTGGCATATTTTTAAATCGTAAAAATGTGATTATTTTATTGATGGCCATCGAGCTAATGCTGCTCGC
>JAYTRW010000141.1:0-5609 GCA_043745985.1 Methylotenera sp. | reverse complement strand
GATTGTTGTAAGCAATAAAACTAAACACATCACTCTTTTCAAACGCGGAGTAAGCAATGGAAGCAGCGATTTCCTTTGCTAAATCTAACTTTCGTCCTTGCCTTTTAAACTGCATGGAGCTAGATAAATCGCAAACGGCAAAAATTGGCGTGGTATTGTCCTGATTAAACAACTTCACTTGCACTTGTTCATAGGGGTCACGCAGCGTTTGGCGTAAGTCCACGCGCCTTGCATCTGGATAATCAATCAAAGGCACATTGCCTTTGAATTCAAACCCTAAGCCACGCTGAGTGCCTCGGTGTTCACCAAAATGAATGCTGCTAGACTTCCAAGGAACTTGGTAGTAAAACGGTTTAGCGTAAGCTGGAATCATGCTGCTTTTACTTGAGATGATTTAGCTTGTGAAGGCACGGCTACCGTACTCAAAATCTGAGTGGTCAACTCACGTGCTAACTGTGTTCTGCGGTTCTCATACATGGTGTTGAACACCAATCTGTGCGCTATTAACTCATGAAATACCGCATGAATATCTTCAGGGTATAAACTGTCACGATTCATTAGCCAAGCATTAACCCGTGCCGCTTTGAGCAACATCCCCATGCCACGGGGACTAGCGCCAGTATGTATTAAGCGATTCACATCGACGCTATCGAGTTTAATGCCAAATTTCTCTGGATTCTGTGTAGATTCCCACAAATCCAAAGCATACTCCTCTAGCACGTCGCTAGACTTGATGTGACTTTGCAGTACATCTGAAAAAGTATTTAACTGGTCAAACTGCAACACACTTGACTCAACTTGTTTAGTCAGACTTTCCGCATGTTGAAATTTCACATCAAACATTAACGCCTTACGTAGCGCTCTATCTTCAGGAATATCAATTGGGATTTCCATCATAAAGCGGTCACGTGCTGCCGATGGAATTTCAAAGGTTTCATTCTTTTCGACTTGGTTACGGTCTGCAAATACCACCATGTGCGGCAAACGATATTCTTTTTTGAACGCGCTGATATGACGTTCAGCCATGACACGCAACATCAAAGCATGCACTTGCGGACGTGCGCGATTGATTTCATTAAAGAAAAATACTGATAAGTTTTCACCTGCGCGCAATAACGGACCTTCATCAATCTTTGGTCGACCATCCTCACCCAGATAGGTGTGATAAATAAGATCATTCGGCATCAAGTCTACAGTGCCTTCAATACGCTCATATGCACCACCAATACATCTCGCTATAGACTGCAGCAAGGTCGTTTTACCTACACCAACGCCACCTTCCAGCAACACATGGCCACGTGCAAATATGGCAATATTCATCAATCGTATGGCTTTATCTTGCCCTACAATCACTTTTTGCACTTCATTTTCCAGCTTTAATGCGTGGCTGCGCCAATCGGCCAGCTGAATATCGTGAGTTGCTATATGCATATATAATCCTATGTAAAATAAACTTTTAAAGGGTACGTTCAGTTTTTTGCAGTTGCTTTTTTCGATTGCTTTTTATTAAAGGTTAAGGTAATATTCAGACAGGTCTGTTCATTTACTTACAGTCTACTTGAAGAGTTCTAAAATATGCAAGTAAATTTTTAGGGGTAATTTACATTGAACCAAACTCATAGTTTTCAAACTGAGAGTCTGAAACTTTTAAACTTAGCTTATCTAAGTTCATTAAGTTTTTTAAAGAGTTTAATCTCCTATAAAGGAACCTCAAACACTTACCTACTTCGGCTTTCCAGCCAACTTAACCATTGGAATTTAGAACGAATTTCTAAAAATCATGTAAATGGACAATCGCTGGATTTAACGCTTGATGACGTGAATACACTGAAAGAGCTAATTCAAATGGCTATTAACAAAGCCTCAGTCAAGTACCCTGAAATCGTCTATGACCAACTAGTTTTTTTAACAATAGGCGCAATACAGGTTCAATCACAAACGGGTTCTGATAAAGCATGGGCATTGGTGAATCAATCCATACAAAGTTTTTTGAGCACCCAAAAAGATAAACGAATATTTTCATTCGGCATTATCGCTGCGGCTATTTTAATTTGCCTCAGTCTAACAACAGTACCTAACCCCATAACGCATCATCTTGACGATAGAGCGCAGATATTGCCGACAGAAACCGTCGCGAGCGGTACTGACCCAGTCACCATGAGCACACTCTTACTCGCCTATACCAAAATGCAAAGTGGTACTTGCCAGTTACCCCAAGCGGCAATGCTACCCCCAGAACAAAGGCAAGCCTTTTTACTGTTTGTTAATAAAGGGATTGTTGAAGTACAACATGTAGAAAACCTAAGACTTGCTTTAGGTTACGTTAATTGCCTATATCCACAGGAGCTCATGCATCCATTAGCCTCCATTGGTAACAGGCTATAAGGAACGAATATGAAAATGCGCGACAAAATACTAGCGACTGCAACTAACCTATTTGAATCACGTGGCATTCAAGCCTCTGGTGTAGATACCATCATTGCTGAGGCGGGCATTGCGAAAGCAACGCTTTATAAACACTTTCCTAGCAAAAATCTACTGATCACCTCTTACCTTAGAGAAAAGTCTGATAGATTTTATGAATGGCTAAACTCAAGCCTTGTTTATAAAAAAACCACCTCACTTGAGATCCTCATCTCATTATGCGAGCTTGTTGAGCAATGGATTATGACACCTGAATTCCATGGTCTGCCATTTCATATTGCCGCTGTGGAGTTTCCAGAACCAGATCATCCAATCAACCAATATTCAGCGGTTTTAGCGGTTGAGCTACAAGGCTACTTATCTAAGATTGCAGCTACCGCAGGCGCTAAAGACCCTGAAGCATTAGGACAACAGCTCACCATTCTTTTTGAAGGTGCCGCATTAGTTGAAAGATTAAGTCCAGGTTCAGGTGCCGCTAGCCGTGCAAAAAATGCTGCTATCACGCTAATACGCGCGTCTATTTAAATTCACTACTCGACTTAAATGGTGGAGTGTAAGATCAAGGATAAGCTGCAATGCCCTAGTTCTCTACTATACTCCACCAGTGATTACACTCTAAAGAAGGCACACCTATTACTAATTGGAAAGGGTCAGTCAATTCTTTGAATAAACTATCTATTATCAAAGCGGTCATTAATAACTTGAAAGTTAAGAGTATTTGACAGGGGGAAATTTCCCAAATTATTCATTAAATGCATCTAGGCTAAGTAGGTTGAGCGCATTATATTGATATGCTGTAAAATTTAATTCAGTACTTACTGAAGCTTGGCCAATAACAAAATGACAGCATACGAAAATCTAAAACTTGATAACCAATTATGTTTTGCACTTTACACAGCCACCCACTCTCTCACTAGGGCTTACCGTAGCGCATTAGAACGCTCTGGCATTACCTATACACAGTACTTAGTCATGTTAGTACTTTGGGAAAATAACAATATCAGTGTTGGAAAAATTGCTCAGCGTTTAGAGTTAGACTCCGGCACGTTAACGCCTATGTTGAAAAGACTAGAAGCTGCGGGTTTGATCAAGCGAGTACGTAATGTTGACGATGAACGCGTTGTTGAAATTAATTTGACAGATGCTGGCAACCTGCTTCAGCATGAAATTGCTCAAGTGCAACAAGGTGTTGCTTGTAAAACTGGGTTAGGTATTGAAGACTTTAAACAACTTACGGATGCTTTGCATCGTTTAGTCGATACGATGTCAGCCGATAAAAAATAAACATTTTCGTAATTGAGATTTTTTATTAATTACATTTAATTTGACTAGAAATTAAGGCCAACTTTTAACGTTGACCTTAATTTTTAGTGTTTACTTAACGTATTCAACGCCATCTCTTTTTAATCTTGATGTAAAGTCTGCTTCACCTTTTCTAGTCACAATCACTTTACGATAAGTCTCTAAATCATCCATCAGTTGATCAATTTCGTGGTTACCTACATTAAACTGATAGAATGTTGCTAAAGCCAATGTTTTAATAATATCAAACTCACGATTGCTGATATTCAAATGTGGGTGGCTATTTTTCATAGATTTGCCACGGCCAAACTCATCTGGTATATACAGTTTTGGGCCACCTGTTTCTTGCACTACCCAGTTAGTCAACATGACTTTAAAACCAGCTTTGCTGGCTGGATTATCATGTACAGCTTTAAGTGATGGATTTGCATTTAATCCCTTGTTAATGTAGATCATCTCTACTAAATAATCGACTGTTGAAGCAATATTATATGTACCACCTAATCGTTGATACAAAGTATCTTCCGCCATCGCTTGCTTTGCAAACATTAATGTCATTACTAATGCTGCAACGCTTACACTTAAAACTTTCCCTACATGGCGAATCATTGCCACAATACTATTTTTAAACACTTCTGCTTTAGCCATTTTCCATCTCCTCATTCATAGAATAGTTTTAGTTAATGCCACTTCATTTAGCAACAAATCATTACAAATTGTTACCAATGTGTAACATACTCTATAAATATATTGTACGCAAACTATTCATGCATAAACTATATTAATATTAGCGAACTTACGTTGGTAAAGTTGCGTTTACTTGAGTAAGCCTGCTGCCAATAAAATACCTATCATTGATACAACCCTGCATGTTAATTGCGTTGAAAGTTAACACTATCATACAACGGCTTAGTGCTTTCATCACGATTAGTAACCTTTGCAGTTGCAGCCTATTGAACTCAACGACAAAAGAATTGTGATTACTAATGTCACTGGCATACGCAGTTTCGAATGAAATGAATAACGTGAAATAAATAAAAATGCCCACATCACTGCGGGCATTTTTAAACTTAAAACCAATTCAGGCTTTAATTAACCTTCTTTTTATCATTCACAATGGACTCTAACAAAGCGCGTAAGTCTTTAGAAACTTCAGGATGTTTTAACCCTAAACGAATCGTTGCTTCTAAGTAACCAAATTTAGAGCCGCAATCATAACGAACACCATCAAATCGGTAAGCCAATATTTGCTCTTCAGTAAGCAATGCTGAAATACCATCCGTTAATTGTATTTCACCACCTGCACCAGCTTTAATATTATCTAAATGATGGAAAATTCTAGGGGTCAGAATGTAACGCCCCACCACCGCTAATGTAGAAGGTGCATCTTTTGGATCAGGCTTCTCTACAATCGCTGAAACCTGTTCAATATTTTTGTTGAGTGGCGTGGTTGCAACAATACCGTAGCTCTTAGTTTGATCGGCTGGCACATTTTCAACTCCCAAAAGCGAGCAACGGTAGTAATCATAAGCATCCACCATTTGCTTCATGATAGGCATTTTACCGTCAAGTAAATCATCCGCCAAAATCACGGCAAAAGCATCATCATTCACCACAGGCTTAGCCAAGCGCACGGCATGACCTAAACCTAGAGCCTGCGTTTGACGAATATAAATACAGTTAACGTTTTTAGGAACAATATTTTGCACAATTTTGAGCAACTCGGTTTTACCGTTCCGCTCAAGCTCATTCTCTAACTCATAAGCCATGTCAAAATGGTCTGATATCGAGCGTTTATTTCTACCCGTAATAAAAATTAAATCAGTAATTCCCGCCGCAACAGCCTCTTCAACTGCATATTGAATCAATGGCTTATCTACAAT
>JAYTRW010000140.1:0-1720 GCA_043745985.1 Methylotenera sp. | reverse complement strand
TCCAACAAGCTGAAACCAATGTGCGTGTACGCAATGCTCTACCGGGGCTGATTAAGATTATCCGAGACATTGGTGCGAAGCCTGTCATTACTGGCATAGAAACACAAAATCAATTAGATATTGCCATTGAATCAGGCGGCACTTTGTTTCAAGGCTATTTCTTAGCCAAGCCTGTGACCGCTAAAGAGTTGCAGCCATCCTCACTATTTAAACGTAGCGTTTCTATTATCAAAAACAATAGGAATGCGCGCACAGCCGCTTAATGCCATTTAGCTATAAAGTTATAGGTAAACAGTATTTTTAACTTATTAAGATTCCTGTTAAATTGACGACCGTTCTCACATAAATTTGCATGACTACTTGATTGAATAATATGTCCACTAATAAGAATATCCTTCCTGGTTTTAACCTGTCTCTAGGCTACACGATACTGTATCTTAGCTTGATAGTATTGATTCCCTTATCAGCCGCATTCATTAAAACGGCTGAGTTAAGTTTTAGTGAGTTTTGGGAAGTGGTTTCTGCACCGCGAGTCGTCGCGTCTTACAAGTTAACCTTCGGTGCATCTCTAATTGGTGCATTAATTAACGCCGTATTTGGGCTGCTAACGGCTTGGGTATTAGTACGCTATAAGTTTCCTGGTAAAAAAATCCTCGATGCTTTAGTGGATTTACCTTTTGCACTCCCCACTGCTGTAGCTGGCATTACCTTGGCTACCTTGTATTCAGCGCACGGCTGGATTGGCGCTTGGCTGGAACCTCATGGTATTAGAGTAGCTTCCACACCACTTGGCGTGATTGTTGCACTGACTTTTATTGGCTTGCCGTTTGTTGTGCGCACGGTGCAACCTGTATTAGAAGACTTAGAAGCAGAAACAGAAGAAGCAGCCGCTAGCTTGGGTGCAAATCGTTGGCAGACTTTCTCTAAAATTGTATTCCCTGCAATATGGCCAGCACTACTTACTGGCTTCTCATTGGCATTTGCTCGAGCAATTGGTGAGTATGGCTCAGTTATTTTCATTGCAGGTAACCTGCCTTTTGTATCTGAAATTACCCCACTCATTATCTATATTAAATTAGATGAGCACGAATATGCGCAGGCCACAGCTGTGGCTGTTGTAATGTTAGTGATTTCCTTCTTACTTTTGTTTGCAATTAACGGCTTGCAGTGGTGGCTTGACCGTCGCAATACCAGTTCACACTAAAGAATTAGTCATTACTCGAGAATATTATGTCAATTATCACAGCTACAGACACTATCGCTAAATCACAATATAGCCATTACAACAACAAAGTGGCCATCAGCCGAGCGACTTCTGAGCCAACTTTCGTACGCCGCTTGTTGATTTCTATTGTTCTGCTATTTCTAGGTGTATTCTTAATCATACCTTTGCTGGCAGTCTTTACAGAAGCCCTACGTCATGGATTTGCAACTTACTTTGCGGCCATATCTGATGCGAATGCGCTGGCGGCAATGAAGCTGACCTTAATCGCAGCGCTCATTGCTGTACCACTTAATGTGGTGTTTGGTGTATCTGCAGCTTGGGCAATTGCAAAATTTGAATTTAAAGGCAAGAGCATCCTCATCACACTAATTGACTTGCCATTCGCCGTATCACCTGTGATTGCTGGTTTAATCTATATCTTAATCTTTGGTATGCAAGGTTGGTTTGGCTCATACCTGTTTGACCATGACATCAAAATCATCTTTGCTATTCCAG
>JAYTRW010000139.1:0-5617 GCA_043745985.1 Methylotenera sp. | reverse complement strand
AATCACCCGAGTGCTGTTTGAGAACTTTCAGCCACAGGCGATACATTTATTCTATGCCATCGGTTATTTGGCGATTGCGGTTTTCATTTATGGTGTTTATGTTCAGATACGTAAATATCGCCGCGGCAAACCAGATGGTTCGTGTAACGAGCTGTTTCATCGTTTTGTTGATATGGTTAAAACAATGGCAACACATCGTACATTGGTACGACGTGATAAAAGTGCAGGTCGTGCGCATGGCTTGATATTTTTCGGGTTTGTTTTGCTGTTTATTGGTACCGCCACCATTACCTTGGAATATGACATTCTAGAGCCGTTATTTGGTGTTAAATTTTGGTACGGTAACTTTTACCTATTCTTCTCATTAGTACTGGATTTAGCTGGATTAGGTGTGGTTGTTGGTCTTATCTACATGATGTGTAGACGTCAATGGCTACATTTACCTAAGCTTGATTACAAAAGAGTTGATAGACAAGAAGGCGATATTGATTTTGATCGTAGTGAGTATCGCCGTGAAGACTGGGCGTTTCTCTGGTCATTCATCTTAATCGGTGTCACTGGCTTTATTTTAGAGGCAACACGTTTAGTATGGCTTAACGATAGGCCAGAAGTCTGGGATTATCGTATGTGGTCTCCAGTGGGTGCTTTGCTTGCTCAAGTTATGCAGACATTGGGAATGGCATCTGAAAGTGCTGGTGCATTCCGCCCATACTTATGGTGGTTTCACGGCTTACTTTCACTAACTTTTATTGCATGTATTCCATACACAAAAATCAAACATATCTTCACAGCAGCGGCCTCTTTGATGTTCAAGGATCCGCTAGCAGGTAGAAAATTGCCGAAAGTACCTGATGACCAAAAAACTGCAGGTTACAAGACTATTACTGACCTGACCTGGAAAAACTTACTGCATCTTGATGCCTGTACCAAATGCGGCCGCTGCCAAGAAGCATGCCCAGCCAATGCAGTTGGCGCGCCATTATCACCAAGAGATGTCATTCTTTCTTTACGTGAATTTGCGAATCATGCATTGAGCGCTAAAGAATTGCCTAAAGAAGCTGAGTTAAATATTCATGGTAAAGATGTAGGACAAGTGTTCATGGAAACGCTCTGGTCTTGCCGTACTTGCTTGGCATGTGTGGAGATTTGTCCTGTCGCGGTGGAACATGTGCCGATTATCGTACAGATGCGCCGTAACCTCGTTGAGGCTGGTGAAATGGAGCCTTTGCTAGAAAAAACACTGCAAACCATTCACAAAACAGGTAACTCTTTTGGCGAGTCAAAACGTAAAAGACCCGCTTGGACTAAAGAGCTGCCGTTTGAAATTAAAGATGCGCGTAAAGAACCTGTCGATGTGTTGTGGTTTGTTGGCGATTACGCATCTTTTGACCCACGCAATCAGAAAGTCACGCAGTCTTTCGCTAAGTTATTGCATTACGCTGGTGTTAATTTCGGTTTGCTTTTTGAGGCTGAACTTAATGCAGGTAATGATGTGAGACGCGTTGGTGAGGAGGGCTTATACGAGTTTCTCGCTTCGTCCAACATAGGCACCTTACAGTCTTGTGACTTTGCATCGATTGTGACAACTGACCCTCATTCATTCAATACGATAAAAAATGAGTATCCAGATTTTGGTGGAAAGTTTGAAATTGAGCACTATACAACTTTGGTAAAACGCCTCATTGAAGCTGGTCAAGTCAAAGTTAAGAAAAAGCTAGATTATCGTGTGACGTTTCATGACCCTTGCCACTTAGGTCGCTATAACAAAGGTTTTGATGCGCCACGTGAGGTGATTAAGTTACTGGGTTGCGAGTTGGTTGAAATGGGACGAAACCGTGATAACTCATTCTGCTGTGGCGCTGGTGGTGGTCGCATTTGGATTCCTGATCCAGTCGGTATTGAAAAACCTTCAGCGAATCGTATGAAAGAAGCTGGACAAATTGAAGGCTTGCAGGTGTTTGTGGTGTCGTGTCCTAAAGACCTCACAATGTTTGAAGATGCACTTAAAACATCAGGCTTCGAAGGACAGTTTGTGGTGCGTGAACTGATTGAGTTAATTGACGAGTGTATTGAATATGAAGTCTTGGAAGACACTTCTGTGACAGCTTGATATGGGCTTACCTGACAGTGCCGCGGTATTGGTGGATTTAGCATTAAAAGCTGGTGACCCATACAGTGCCGCTGCAGTCTATGCCATTGCAGTTGGTAAACAGAAGCACAAGTTAGAAGAGATGATGTTTAGTAAGCGACGAGATGCCTTGGCGCTAGCTCGGTGGGAGCATACGCCAGCATCTGTGTTGGAGGCACTTTGTAGTGCTTCTGATGATGCAATTGTTGTTAGGTTGGATAAGAACCAAAACACGCCGACTTTGGCAATATCAAAGCTTTATATTGCTGAAAGTCAGCGTGGTAAAAGTGGTTCAAGTTTGACGGTTTTAGTTGCACAGCATCGGCATGCCTCGCCCAGTGTTTTGCAAAATATTGCTCAATTTGAGAGTGATGAAGCAAGTTTGTTAGCAGTGAGCAAAAACTTAGCAGCAAACAGTGAAGTGCTCAGTATTTTGCTAGCACGATTTGAGTCAAGTTCCATATTGGAAGCACTGCAAAAGAATATAAGTGAGCATCCATCGACCTCTTCTCAGTTGCTTGAGCAGCTGTATGAAAAAGGCGATGTGTATGTTAAAGCTGCGGTGATTGGGCATTCTAATTGTCCACAGCGACTGATTAACAAAGCGGTGCATGAAGAAAACGCCTTGATTAAACGGCAATTGGCACGTTATAAGCGCTTGAGTCATGAGCTTATCACTAGTTTGAGTTTACATCAGGACAAGTCAGTACGCTGCGCGTTGGCTTCTAATGTAATAGCCTCGAAGGGGCTGATTAAGTTCTTAGCAAGTGATGAGAGTGATGCGGTAAGACGAACTGTAGCATCAAGGCTGGATTTAACAGCACACGTCATTAGCCACTTAATGAATGACCCGGACGTATGGGTAAGGCAAAAGTTAGCGCGAAATCCAGCGGTTCCATATGGGGTTTTGGTTAAGTTGTCTCAAGACTTGCAAGTGGATGTGCGAAGAGGGGTAGCAAGAAACTCTCGATGCCCAGTTAAGTTATTGCGTGTATTGGCTAAAGATGAAGACTATTGGGTACGTTCTGCGGTGGCTTATCAGCACAGAACTCCTAAACAGTTGCTGGTAGCGCTTGCGGTAGATACAGCGGTAGATGTATTGAGTGGTGTGGCTAACAACCCTAATACACCACAAAGGCTATTGAAGAGGTTAACGGCTTCTCTAGAAGCCGATGTGAGGCGGGGCGTCATTTTAAACCAGAGTGCGGCACGATTGACTTTGTTGCCATTGTTAGAAGATGACTACTATTTACATCGGTTAATGCTAGTCGCTAATCGCCAACTGAAAGATAAAGATAAATCGTACTTGTGTTTAGACCCAAATTTTCAGGTCAGATTTACTGCACTTAGGTATTTTGCAAATAATTTTATAAAAAGTAGTGGTTGGACTTAATAGTGGCCCGGCTTGGTTGATTTTAGTTTCAAGGAGAAAAGAGATATGAAAATTTTAGTTGCGGTAAAACAAGTGGCGGCATTAGATGAAGACTTTGAAATCCGTGCGGATGAAAAAGATGTTGATGAAGACTTTTTCTTGTATGACTTAAACGAGTGGGATGATTTCTCACTGGAAGAGGCCATGAAAATTAAGGAGTCTGTTACGACAGAGGTCGAAGTGGTGGTGGTTTCAGTAGGGCCAGATCGCGTAGATGAAAGTCTGCGCAAATGCTTAGCCAAAGGTGCTGACCGTGCCATTAGAGTTTGGGACGATAGTATTGAAGGTTCTGATGCGATTGCGATTGGGCGTATTCTTGCGGCTGTAGCAAAAAAAGAAGCACCAGACATGATATTTGCTGGTGTGCAATCATCGGATCAAGCCCATGCCTCAACTGGCATTTCAACCGCAGCTTATCTAAATTGGCCGCATGCGGCGGTAGTCGCTGATTTGCAATATCAACCAGGCAACAAAAGTGCTGTGGTTCGTCGCGAGTTAGAAGGTGGCTTATTACAAGAAGTTGAGATTAATTGTCCAGCAGTATTAACCATACAACTCGGCATTAACAAACCTAGGTATGCCTCATTGCGTGGTATTAAGCAAGCCGCTGCAAAACCTATCGAAGAAATGACATTGTCTGAAATTGGCTTGTCTGCTTCAGATGTTGGAGCAGGCAACTCTATGTCGCACGTTCGTCGCATGTATATTCCAGCTAAAGGTCGCGCAGAAATGATTGAAGGCACGATAGCGGAGCAAGCGGCTAAGTTGATTCAAATTATGAACGAATTTAAAGGGGTTTAAGCATGAGTACAATTTTGGTAATTGCAGAGCACCGTCGTAATGAGCTGCGCCCTGTCACCTTTGAGCTCATTTCTGCGGCACAAGGTTTAAAAAAATCGGCAGATGACAAAGTCTTGGTTGCAGTGATTGGCAGTCAGGCTGAGACATTTACTGCTGCGCTGTCTGTGAACGGTGTAGATGAGATATTGACTATTCCAGCACCTGTTTCAGAGTTTGATCCTGATGTTTATGAAACTGCAGTGTCGGCTTTAATTGAGGCTAAAAATCCTAGCGTTGCCTTATTGCCGCACTCAGTTGACTCACTCGGCTATGCGGCTACATTAGCAAGTAAAGCTGGTTATGGATTCGCTACAGATGTGTTCATTGTCGAATATCAAGGCAGTGATTTAGTCGCAACGCGTGGTGGTTATAATCAAAAAGTGAACGTAGAAGTGGATTTCCCAGGTAAGAGTGTTGTCATCATGACTATTCGCGCTAGTGTATTTAAACCATTAGAAGGTTCAGGCAGCCCCGCTTTAAACAGCTTTGATTTGCCTGCGGTTCAATCGCGCAGTCAAAACAAAGAGTTTGTTGAGCAGGGTGGTGGTAATGATATTGATATCACAACCGTTGATTTTATTATGTCTATTGGTCGTGGTATTGGTGAAGAGACCAATGTTGAACAGTTTAGAGAGTTAGCTGAAACTGCTGGCGCTACTTTATGTTGTTCACGCCCAATCGCCGATGCTGGCTGGTTGCCAAAATCAAGGCAGGTTGGACAATCTGGCAAAGTGGTTGGCTCATGTAAACTTTATGTGGCTTTAGGCATTTCTGGTTCAATTCAGCATATGGCTGGTATGAAACACGTACCAACTATTGTTGCAGTCAACACAGACCCGAGCGCTTCAATCTTTACCATTGCTAAGTACGGTATCGTGGCAGATATTTTTGATTTTGAAGAAGAACTCAACAGCCAATTGGCCGCTTAGTAACGAAAGAATTACAAGCTTTAAACTCTCCAAATGGCGTGAGGCTAAGATCTAGTCTACACGCCATTTTCATTAATTTTCTCAAAATTTATCCCTCAATATTCAGTACCTCTTAAGTAGTACACCTTCAAGAGAATTTTCTCTGATTTTCTATTCCGATAATGTGTAATCAATCTCTTAACATTTCATTTTATTAGTAAGGAAAATAATGCGAAATTCCATTCTTAATGATAGACACGCGGCGCTTGGATCCAGTTTAGATGGTGACACATGGAATGACATGGCTAT
>JAYTRW010000138.1:0-5639 GCA_043745985.1 Methylotenera sp. | reverse complement strand
TACCTTGCTTACCTTTGTCTTTACCGGTATTTAGGATGACTTGATCACCCTTGCGAATTTTGTTCATGTGAGCTCCTACAACACTTCTGGCGCTAATGAAACGATTTTCATGAATTTTTCAGTACGTAATTCACGTGTTACTGGCCCGAATATACGGGTACCAATCGGTTCTAGCTTATTATTTAACAGTACCGCAGCATTGCCGTCGAACTTAACTAATGAGCCGTCTGGACGACGAACACCTTTAGCCGTACGAACAACTACCGCGCTGTAAACTTCGCCTTTTTTTACGCGACCACGTGGTGCAGCATCTTTAATGCTCACTTTAATGATATCGCCTATTCCAGCGTAGCGACGTTTAGAGCCACCCAACACTTTGATGCACTGCACAGAGCGCGCACCAGTGTTATCGGCAACTTCTAGCCGAGATTGCATTTGAATCATGAGAATAATCTCCAACTTAATCCGTTAAAACCAACACCAGCCATTTTTAATTGAAACTTACCTTTCAATTAACACGGCCGATAGACCCGGTCAGTATTGGGGCGAGAGCTTATGACTTATTTTTTACAAAAAGTCGCTCGCCTAAATAGCCAAACATTATAACTTGCATCATCAAATAGCGCAATTACTATTACTAATAATTACGCCATTTAAACTTACTTTAACTAAGCCGCTTTAACAACCCAGTTTTTTGTTTTAGAAAGCGGACGACTTTCAACAATCGTTACAATGTCACCTTCTTTACAGCTGTTTGTTTCATCATGTGCGTGAAACTTTTTAGATTGGCGAATAACTTTTCCAATCAATGGATGTTTAACTTTACGCTCAACCAACACCGTAACCGTTTTATCCATTTTGTCGCTTGTTACGCGGCCTGTTAAGCTACGTACTACTTTTGTCGTTTCAGTCATGATTATGCCTGTTTCGCTTTCTCAGCCAATACAAGCTTCACACGCGCTACATCTTTGCGTACTTTACCTAGCTGATCTACTTTAGATAATTGTTGAGTTGCCACTTGCATACGAAGTGAGAATTGCGCACGGCGCAATTCAATCAACTCTGCATTTAGCTCTTCAACGCTTTTTGCTCTTAAATCGGTTGCTTTCATTTTAGCTTCCTTATCCTTAACTACCGATTTGGCGAGTCATGAATGTCGTTTCAATTGGCAACTTTGCAGCAGCCAAACGGAACGCTTCACGTGCAAGCTCTTCGCTCACTCCGTCCATCTCGTATAACATTTTACCTGGCTGGATTTGAGCAACGTAGTACTCTGTACTACCTTTACCATTACCCATACGCACTTCAGCAGGTTTTTTAGAAATTGGTTGATCTGGGAATATGCGAATCCATACACGACCACCACGCTTAATGTGACGAGTCATAACACGACGCGCAGCTTCAATTTGACGTGCAGTTAAACGGCCACGGCCTACTGCTTTCAAACCAAAATCACCAAAACTTACTTTATTACCCGTAGTTGCAATGCCCTTGTTACGGCCTTTTTGCATCTTACGGTATTTTTGTCTAGACGGTTGTAGCATCTTTAGCCCTCGGCTTTCTTACTTTTTTCTCTGGCTCAGCAACTGGAGTTGTAGTAGCGCCGATTGGAGCCTGTACGTTACCAGCAAATATTTCGCCTTTGAATACCCAAACTTTAATACCGATAATACCGTATGTCGTTGAAGCTTCAGCAACACCGTAATCAATGTCAGCACGAAGTGTATGTAATGGCACACGGCCTTCACGATACCATTCAGTACGAGCAATTTCGATACCGTTTAAACGACCTGAACTCATGATTTTAATACCTTGTGCACCAAGGCGCATTGCGTTTTGCATTGCACGCTTCATAGCACGACGGAACATCACGCGCTTTTCAAGTTGTTGAGCAATAGACTGTGCAATCAATGTAGCATCAATTTCAGGCTTACGAACTTCTTCAATGTTTAAATGAACTGGTACGCCCATTAAACCTTGTAAAGTTGCGCGTAAAGACTCAATGTCTTCACCTTTTTTACCGATAACAACACCAGGGCGCGCACTGTAAATAGTGATTTTTGCGTTCTTTGCAGGACGCTCAATCAAAATACGGCTAACTGCAGCACTAGCTAATTTTTTGTTTAAGAACTCGCGTACTTTAATGTCGCCTTGCAACATTGCAGGGAAGTTCTTGCTATTGGCATACCAACGTGAGGACCAGTTTTTTTGGACACTCAGACGGAAACCAATTGGATGAATTTTCTGACCCATAATTATATCCCTTGGATTATCCCTTAGTTACCGACAGTCACATGAATGTGACAGGTTGGTTTAGTAATACGACCAGCGCGACCTTTTGCACGTGGGCGAATACGTTTAAGCACAATGCCTTTATCAACATAAATTGA
This sequence comes from Methylotenera sp., assembly GCA_043745985.1. Classification (GTDB taxonomy): domain Bacteria; phylum Pseudomonadota; class Gammaproteobacteria; order Burkholderiales; family Methylophilaceae; genus Methylotenera. The sequence goes on along the minus strand of JAYTRW010000138.1, from coordinate 3,249 downwards.
AGTAACTTTCAATTCGTCGATATCAGCGCCATTGTTGTGTTCGGCGTTAGCAATTGCAGATTCAACCACTTTCTTAATAATCTCAGCACCTTTTTTAGGCGTGAAATTAAGAATGTTAAGCGCGTGATCTACTTTCTTGCCTCGAACAAGGTCTGCCACCAATCTAGCCTTTTGAGGAGAGAGATGAACACCTTTTAATATTGCAGATACTTGCATCTTCAGCTCCTACTTCTTAGCTTTTTTGTCGGCTGCATGACCTTTGAATGTACGTGTTAACGCAAATTCACCGAGCTTGTGACCTACCATGTTTTCAGAAATCAACACTGGAATGTGTTGCTTACCATTATGAATTGCAATAGTAAGACCGATAAAATCCGGGAAAATTGTAGAGCGACGTGACCAAGTCTTAATTGGTTTACGATCGCGCGCTGCAGCTGCAACTTCTACTTTTTTAGCCAAATGACCATCAATAAATGGACCTTTTTTAAGTGAACGTGCCATAAATTACCTTACGCCTCTCGGACGACGACTAATACGCATATTATCTGTACGCTTACTACTACGTGTACGATAACCTTTAGTTTTAACACCCCATGGGCTAACTGGATTCATACCTGCAGCTGTACGGCCTTCACCACCACCGTGCGGGTGATCAACCGGATTCATTACCACACCGCGAACGGTTGGACGAACACCACGCCAGCGCATCGCACCAGCTTTACCGATTGAACGTAGTGAATGCTCTTCATTACCCACTTCACCTAAAGTTGCCATGCAATCAACGTGTACGCGGCGAACTTCACCTGAACGTAAGCGCAATTGAGCATAAGCACCTTCACGCGCTAGCAATTGTACTGATGTACCTGCTGAACGGGCAATTTGAGCACCTTTACCAGGCTGCAATTCGATACAGTGAATTGTGCTACCCACTGGAATGTTACGTAGTGGCATCGCGTTACCTACTTTAATAGGCGCTTCTGAACCACTAATTAACTGCATACCAGCACTTACGCCACGCGGAGCAATAATATAACGACGCTCACCATCAGCATAACAAAGCAAAGCAATGTGTGCTGTACGGTTTGGATCATATTCAATATGTTCCACTGTCGCTGGAATACCAGCTTTATTGCGTAAGAAGTCAATTAAACGATAATGCTGTTTATGACCACCACCTTGGTGACGTACTGTAATACGGCCGTTATTATTACGGCCAGCGCTTCTACTTTGACTCTCCAACAGCGGTGCGTGTGGTTTACCTTTATAAAGGTCAGGTGTTACCACCTTTACTACACCACGACGACCCGGGGACGTTGGCTTGACTTTAACTAATGCCATCTCATCTCTCCTTATTCAGCCGCTGCGAAGTTAATTTCTTGGCCTGGCTTCAAGCTTACATAAGCTTTTTTCCAGTCTTTACGCTTGCCCATACTTTTGCCAGCGCGCTTTGTTTTACCACCAACATTGATCGTAGAAACTTTTTCAACTTCAACTTTAAAAACAAGCTCAACTGCCGCTTTGATTTCTGGTTTAGTTGCATCTGTACGTACAATAAAAGCAATTTGCTGATGCTTATCAGCAATGTAAGTTGCTTTTTCAGTGATCTGTGGTGCTAAGATTACTTGCAACAAGCGATCTTGAGTTTTAGTCATAGCGGTCATCATGCTAACATCTCCTCAAGTTTCTTCACCGCAGCAACTGTAGCCACTACATTTGGGAAACGCACCAAACTGACTGGGTCAGCAAACTGCGCTTCAACGACCATGACGTTAATCAAGTTACGTGAAGATAAATATAAGTTTTCATCAAAGCCATCAGTCAGCACCAAAACGCCGCCTTCAAAACCTAGATTTTTAATTTTCTCAGCAAAAGCTTTAGTTTTAGGAGTAGCTACAACAAACTCCTCAACCACATTCAAACGCTCTTGACGAACTAATTCAGATAAAATCGTTTGCATACCAGCACGGTAAGCCTTACGGTTAATTTTATGACTGAAGTTCTCTAACGGTGAGCTAGGAAATGCACGACCGCCTCCACGCCAGATTGGGCTAGACGTCATACCAGCACGTGCATTACCCGTTCCTTTTTGTGCGTATGGCTTGTGCGTAGTATGCGCAACATTACCACGACCTTTTTGTGCACGCGTTGCTGTACGGGCATTTGCCATGTAAGCAACAACCACTTGGTGCACTAAAGCTTCGTTAAATTCACGACCAAAAGTATCATCAGATACAGTTACGCCAGTTTTAACCGCTTTACCATTTTTGTCTTGTAATTTCAGTTCCATTATTTCATCCCCTTCTGAAGCTTAGCTTTAATAGCTGGGCGTACAACAACATCGCCGCCTTTAGAACCAGGGATTGCACCTTTAATCAACAGTAGGTTACGCTCAGCATCCACACGAACGATTTCTAAGTTCTGTGTAGTGACTTTAGTAGCACCTAAGTGACCAGGCATACGCTTACCAGGGAATACTCGACCTGGATCTTGAGCCATACCAATAGAACCAGGTACGTTATGTGATTTAGAGTTACCGTGAGATGCGCGGTTAGACTTAAAGTGATGACGCTTAATAGCACCAGCAAAGCCTTTACCCAAAGAAATACCAGTCACGTCTACTATTTGACCTGCTTGGAAAATATCAACTGTGATATTTGCACCTTCAGTGTAATTAGCTAGCACATCACCAGTCACTGGGAATTCATGTATACCAGCGCCTGCAGCAGAACCTGACTTGGCATAATGCCCAGTCAATGCACTGCTGATGCGGCTAGCACGACGTGCACCGTAAGCAACTTGAAGGCCAGTATAGCCATCGCTTGCGATCGTCTTGATCTGTGTCACGCGGTTAGGTACAACTTCCAACACGGTTACTGGGATGCTTGCGCCATCCTCAGTAAACACGCGGGTCATACCCACTTTGCGACCAATAAGCCCTAAGCTCATGATCGTATCCTTATTATTTAGTTAAAAAGCCGATTACAATTGACCGACTTCTGTGAAAGAGGGCGGATTATACCGAACCCTCAATATTTTTACAACCAGTTTATTACAACAACATTTATACTACTTAAATTTTTACAGCTTGATTTCTACATCCACACCAGCTGGCAAATCTAATTTCATTAACGCATCAACTGTTTTATCTGTTGGATCAACAATATCCATCAAACGTTGGTGTGTACGAATCTCGAACTGATCACGTGATGTTTTATTTACGTGAGGTGAACGTAAAATATCAAAACGCTC
>JAYTRW010000137.1:0-1729 GCA_043745985.1 Methylotenera sp. | reverse complement strand
TCATAGTCTGGTTTTTCATATCCATTAGCGCATAGAAGGTTGAACCTAAGTTCATTTGGCATGCCCAAATGACTGAATCAATAAAGCAGCATCAAAATAGTTTTCTAAGGAGAAATGAAGAATGAAGTTAACGCATGTAGTAATTGCAGCTGCTGTCAGCATGAGTATTGGAATAAACGCCAATGCGGCGGATCGCGGCAAAGCCTATGTTTCGAATCAAGATGGCGGCGTATCTGTGATTGATTTAAACACGCTTACCACCACCGCAACCATTGACGTTAAAGGTGAAGGTCCGCGTGGTTTAGCCGTGAGCGAAGATGGCAAACTACTAGTGGTTGCTACACGCGACAATGGCAGTGTTTCTGTCATTGATACCGCTACAAATGAAGTGATAAACCAAATTAAAGTTGGTCAAAATCCTGAGTTTGTTCGCATTAAAGGCAATTATGCATTCGTATCCTATGAACCAAGCTCCAAAGGCGGCCCTCCGCCTGCACCTGTCTCTGTTGAGGCAACAGCAGCGGCAAAAGAAGACGCTGACGATGACAAAGAACCCGCACGTATCGGCGTCATCGATTTAAAACTAGGCAAAAAAATACGTGAAATTACTGGCGGCCCTGAAACCGAAGGCGTTGAGTTTAGTAAAGATGGTAAGCAGTTAGTGATTACCAATGAGGCTGACAATACGGTTACCGTACACAATACTAAAACAGGTAAATTACTTAAAACCATCAAAACGCATGAATACGGCGATAGACCACGCGGTATTAAAGTGTCGCCAGACGGTAAAACCTATTTAGTGACGCTTGAATATGGCAATAAATTTATGGTGATGAACAAAAACTTTAAAGTACTACGCACCGTAGATACTGGCGCAACACCTTACGGCATCTCATATGATCGTAAAGGTGAGCGCATTTTTGTCGCGGCAAATAAAGCGAAAACATTAGAAGTTTATGATGCCAAAACCTTTGCAAAAATTAAAGATATTCCTACAGGCAACCGTTGCTGGCACTTCACATTCACCCCAGACGACAAAGAAGTTTTGTTAGCCTGTGGTAAATCAGATGCAGTGTTTGTGATTGATGCTGAAAAACTAGAAGTGAGACAACAAATTGAAGATAAAAAAATGCCTTGGGGCGTAGTCACTTACCCTAAAAGCATGGGTAGTTTAGATACTGCCATTAAATAACTTTACTAGTTTATTTAGTTTAGAAGCCCCGAAGTTCGGGGCTTTTTTATTTGAGCAAGCTGCTGATAAAATCCCATTCTTTAGGGTCCACAGGCGTAATGGATAGGCGGTTGCCGCGTTGCAAAATCCGCATATTGCTTAATTCTGGGTATTCACGTAACTCTTTTAAGCTAAGCAAGCGCGTTTTACGTACAAGTTTTACATCTACATTAAGCCAGCGCGGATTTTCAGGTGTCGCTTTTTCATCGTAATATTTATGGCCTTTAATAAACTGTAAACGGTCTGGATAGGCCAACTTGCTCACTTTTGCAATGCCCACAATACCAGGGACATCACAATTAGAGTGGTAGAAAAATACCCCATCGCCCACCTTCATTTGGTCACGCATGAAATTACGTGCTTGGTAGTTACGAATACCATACCAATCTACTGATTGATTTGGAAATCCTGCCAAATCATCAATCGACACATCCGAAGGCTCAGACTTCATCAGCCAATAACGCATATTTTTTACCTTAATTAAATTCTAAATTTAGC
>JAYTRW010000136.1:0-1737 GCA_043745985.1 Methylotenera sp. | reverse complement strand
CTGAAGCGATTATTGGTTTGGATGCTGAAGAGCAAAGCTTTATCGACAAAACATTGATTGAGCTTGATGGAACTGAAAACAAAGATCGTTTAGGCGCTAACTCTATACTTGCGGTTTCTATGGCTTGCGCGCGTGCTGCTGCTGAAGAAAGCGGTTTGCCTTTGTATCGCTACTTGGGTGGCTCTGGTGCGATGCAATTGCCTACTCCGATGATGAACATCATCAACGGTGGTGCGCATGCTGATAACAGCGTAGATATGCAAGAGTTTATGATTATTCCAGCTGGCTTGCCTTCATTCCGTGAAGCGATGCGTTGCGGTGCGGAAGTGTTTCATCAATTGAAAAAAACGCTACACAAAAAAGGTTTGGCAACAACGGTAGGTGATGAAGGTGGTTTCGCACCGAATCTACCGTCTAACGAAGCGGCTATCCAATTGATTCTAGAAGCGATTTCAGCTGCAGGTTACGAGCCAGGTAAAGATGTCTATTTAGGTCTCGATTGCGCAAGTACAGAGTTTTATAAAGATGGTAAATATCATTTAGAGTCAGAAGGTTTATCTCTTACTTCAGCACAATTTACTGACTACTTAGCCACTTGGGTTGATAAATATCCAATCATCAGTATTGAAGATGGTATGGGTGAGTTTGACTGGGATGGTTGGAAGCTACTGACAGACCGCTTAGGTAAAACAACGCAATTAGTGGGTGATGACTTATTCGTGACTAACACTAAAATTTTGCGTGAAGGCATACAACGTGGTGTGGCTAACTCTGTGTTGATCAAAGTAAATCAAATTGGTACCTTGACTGAAACTTTCCAAACCATCGAAATGGCAAAACGCGCCGGATATACGGCAGTTGTTTCACATCGTTCAGGTGAAACAGAAGACACGACTATTGCGGACATTTCAGTAGCAACCAATGCGTTGCAAATTAAAACAGGTTCATTGTGCCGTTCTGAGCGTATTGCTAAATATAATCAATTGTTGCGTATTGAAGAAGAGTTGGGCGATGCATCTAGCTATGCGGGTATCGGTGCATTTTATCAATTATTCAAGTAACTCCAAATGCATTCAACCCGATACGTCGTTGAGCCTTCTAGCTGTACTTATTGTACCATCGTCGTAGGCGCGCCTAGTCTCAGCTTGAATGCAATTGAGTTTATCTGATTTGAAAGCCTTAACGCTCATATTCGTTATCCTCATTGCCTTGCTGCAGTATCCGCTGTGGCTAGGTAAGGGGAGTTGGTTGCGGGTATGGGATTTAAGTCGTCAACTCGCCACTCAGCAAGAGAAAAATAGCGCTTTAAAAGCACGTAATGAAACATTAGATGCTGAAGTGCGTGATTTAAAAAGTGGCCGTGCAGCTATTGAAGAGCGCGCTAGAAGCGAATTAGGGATGATTAAGCAAGATGAAGTTTTTTATCAAGTGCTTGATAATTCAGCGCATGATCAGTCAGTTCAGTCGCCAAATCAAAAATCCAATCCTAGTGAAGCTTCAAACAAAACAACTAGTAGAGAGACGGTAATGCAACGCACCACTAACGCTAAAGCTTCACCTTAAAATTACCCATAAAATTTTAAATGATGAGGCCTTAGTGGCAAGAGTCACTTATCGTTCCATTAAAGCTATTTAAATAGTCGCCTCAAACGCTTTAGTCAACAGACTCTAATGTGTAAGGTAATTGCTTGATACTCAAAGCAATGTTATTCCAGTAAATATCGCCAAGCGCTAAAC
>JAYTRW010000135.1:0-1745 GCA_043745985.1 Methylotenera sp. | reverse complement strand
GCATATTTGCCTCGCACCAGAGCACCTAAGTCAGCGCGCGAATATTCCGGCCGCATTTCGTCGCTTTTGATATCAGTTTTCTTCATAAATTCGTTTCTCCTTGCGCGTTGCTGGTCGAGCACTGATGATGCGAATGGTGCTACCACGGTCGGTATGTGAGACAGTCAAAATACGTCCTTGATTTTATAAACCAAATGTTATCAGTCGATGTTCTTGGGCGGAATGCGCCAAATCAAGGCCACTTGCGGAGAGTGTGTCGCCAAACACGGTGCTGGCCTCGTCAAACGTGACGCCATGCTTGCTTAAATTGGTACTCGCTTTGGCAACATCCCATTCAAATTTCATAAATGATCATAGCGGGATAACCCTAGCGCTGTCAGGCATACAGTGCCGGCGGCGAAGTCGCCTACTTCAGTTGTGAGTCCGCATCGATTGACATCGATATCGCCTAGGTTCGGCTTGTTTAAGACGAAAGGTGCACCACCAAGAAGCACATACGGCCACAACCTCAAAAAAGTGAGCGCACTCCCCAACAGATGGAGCCAGTCTCAAACCGGCTTGTGCAAACAGGGCCACACTAATTTTTGATCAATTCGGCGACAGTTCAACGACTTAAAACGCTATTAAAACAAGAGCTGCTTACGCGCGCATTTATTAGGCTGGAGGCTTGTTTGATGCTCTAAATCGGTGATTTTTGGCTAATTTCTCGCGTTTAAGCAGGCAAGAGGGCTTTGAACAGGTAGGAAATCGATTAAAACTGGTCAGTTTCAGATTTTTATACAACTGTAGCCCAATGAATATGTACGCAAGCAGCTCATTTATTTATAGCATTAAACTTTAATTGGAGTCTGACCCCAATTACCCCTCTTCGTTAGCAGATATTGCATTTTGACAGCACATACGCTATCATTTCGATTCCATGCAGAGACTTATTATCGACACCAATGTTTTGGTTTCTGCCCTTATCAGTGCAGACGGCGCGTCTCGGCAAGTGCTCCGAGCTGTTTTGCAAGGTACTGCAACAGCTTTGGTGTCCACAGCTTTGTATGCCGAGTATTGCGATGTACTGGCCAGAGACGAGTTTCGCAAACGCTGCCCGCTTAACGCAAACGAAATTGACGAGTTATTTGATGCGTTTCTAAGCGCATCTGAGATGGTTGAGGTGTTTTACAACTGGCGGCCAAATTTAAGAGACGAGGCAGACAACCATGTGTTTGAACTGGCCGTAGCCGCGGCAAACGCCCCACTTTTGACCTACAACTTACGCGACTTTGCCCAACCGCAACTCAAGTTTCCCCACCTGCGAATCATCACGCCAGCCCAGTGGTTGAGCAGTTTGAACAAACTTTAAAACCAGTAACCCAGCTAAGTTAAATCCAAAGCAACCAAAGTCAAGGGATCTCACCATGTCCACGATCACCATTCGCTTACCCGACACCAAGCACGCCAGACTGAAAACCTACGCCAAGGCCCAAAACGTTAGTCTGAACAAGCTCTTCGAAGAATGGGCCACGGTAGCTTTGGCGCAGCAAGATGCGCAAGCTAGCTACGCCATGCGCCAATCGCGTGGGGACAGGCAACGAGGATTGGCGTTGCTGGACAAGTTGGATGGACACTTTTCAGCTGATAAAGCCGTTAAGGCATGAATTAATTGGAGTCTGACCCCAATGCTGTTCACTTAACAACAGGCGTCCAATCAAACCGCCGATTCATAGGCTCCCCACCCTTTTTCGATGGGAATTTCT